>NZ_JBHUZW010000073.1:0-18968 GCF_042667215.1 Cellulomonas sp. NPDC057328
GGCACCCACCGGGTCCCGCCGCGCGCCGGCCCACCCGGGTCGCACGCCGGCCCGCCGAGCGCCCCGACCGGGGCCGAGGAGACCCCATGCGCATCGCCGCGCTCCGCCGGGCCGCGACCGTCGTCCCGCTCGCGCTGCTCGCCCTGCTCGCACCGCTGCCGTGCGGGGACGCCGGCACGCCGCCCGCCGCGGCGGCGGCCGGACACCCCGCCGCGCCGGCGGCCGCCCCCGAGCCGGGCGGCACGGTCACGTGGACCGTCCAGCCGGCGACCGCCGAGGGTCCCGACGGCCGCATCTCGCTGCGGCACGTGCTCGACCCCGGCGCGTCGGTCGAGGACCACGTCACCGTCACGAACTTCAGCGACCGCGCCGCCACGTTCGTCGTCTCCGCCGGCGACGGCACCGTCACCGACGGCGGCGACTTCGACGTGCTGCCCGGCGACGGCCCGCCGCAGGACGGCGGCGCGTGGGTGCGCCTGACGCCCCCGGAGGGCGTGCAGGCCGACGCGGCCGGACGCCTCACGGTGACCCTCGGGCCCACCGCCTCCGTCACGCTCCCCCTGACCATCACCGTCCCCGCCGACGCGCGTCCCGGCGACCACCCCGCGGGAGTCGTGGCCGAGCTCGTCGACGACGGCGCGGGCGTGCGGCTCGAGGCGCGCGTCGGCACGCGCGTGCACCTGCGGGTCACGGGCGACATCGCGGCCGGCGTCGTCGCCGACGACGTGCGCGCCCGGTGGGAGCCGTCGTGGAACCCGTTCGCGCCCGGCACCGTGCACCTGTCGTACGTCGTCCGCAACGGGGGCGACGTGCGTCTCGGCGCCACGTCGACCGCCACGCTGGCCGGACCCGTCGGTGCCGGTGCGGCCACGCGGACGTCCGCGGTCCGCGAGGTGCTGCCGGGCCGGTCGGCGGCCGTCGAGACGTCGGTGCCGCTGTGGCCGCTGGTGCGGGCGTCGGGACGCGTGACGGTGACGCCGCTGGTGGTCGGCGAGGACGTGGTCGACGTGCCGCTCGAGGGCTCCTCGGTGGCGGTGGCCGTGTGGACGCCGCCGTGGGCGCAGCTTGTCCTCGTGCTCGTCGTCGCCGGCGCCGTGGTGCTGACGGTGCGCCTGCGGCGGCGGTCCGCGCGGCGCGTCCAGGAGCAGATCGACGCGGCACTCGCGGCGGCGGGCGTGGTGCGCGCGCCGGCACCGGACGCGGACGTCGACGCCGCCGGGGCGGGGCGGCCCGGAGGCTGAGCGGCCGTCCCGGGCCCGCCTGGTTGCACGTGGAACACCGGGCGTACCGGACACCGCGTCGGCTCAGCCGCGGGGCAGGTCCTTCACGACGCGCGCCGGGTTGCCCGCGACGACGACGTCCGGCGGCACGTCCCGCTTCACCACGGAGCCCGCGCCGACGACGGACCGTGCGCCGATCGTCACGCCCGGGCACACCACGACGCTGCCGCCGAGCCACGCGCCGTCCTCGATCGTGATCGGGTTGACCCGCTCCCAGCCCTGCGGGCGCAGCGCCGGGTCCAGCACGTGCGTCGGCGTGTACAGGCGCACGCTCGGACCGATCAGCACGTCCGCGCCGATGCGGATCTCGCCGCCGCCGAGCGTGAGGAAGTCCGCGTTGATGAAGCTGCGGTCCCCCACGTGCAGGCGGTGGCCGTAGTCGAGGTAGAACGGCGGCCGGAAGTCGACGCCCTCGCCGACCGTGCCGAGCAGCTCCCGGAACATCGCCTGCGCCGCGCCCCGGTCCTCGTCGTAGAGGGCGGTGATGCGGCGGCACGTGGCCTGCGTCGACGTCGTCATGTCCGCCAGCTCGGGGCCGTACCGGTAGCGGTACCAGTCGCCCGCGACCATCTTGTCGTACTCGGAGCGGGCGTCCGCGAGCGCGGTCGCGAGGTCGAGGTCCACTGTCAGCACCTTCCGGGTGGGTCGGCGGTCGAGTCTGTCACCCCGTCGGCGGGCGTCCGCGGCCCGACGGTCCCGCCGGTGCGGCGTCATGGCCGTCGAGGTGTTCAGATGGGTCCATGGAATTCCGCTACCTCGGCAACTCCGGGCTCAAGATCTCGGAGATCACGTACGGCAACTGGCTCACGCACGGCTCGCAGGTCGAGAACGAGACCGCGACGCAGTGCGTCCGCGCGGCGCTCGACGCCGGCATCTCGACGTTCGACACCGCGGACGTCTACGCGAACACGAAGGCCGAGTCGGTGCTCGGCGAGGCGCTCAAGGGTGAGCGGCGCGAGTCGCTCGAGATCTTCACGAAGGTCTACTGGCCCACCGGCCCGCAGGGCAAGAACGACGTGGGCCTGTCCCGCAAGCACATCATGGAGTCGATCAACGGGTCGCTGCAGCGTCTGCAGACCGACTACGTCGACCTCTACCAGGCGCACCGGTACGACACGGAGACGCCGCTCGAGGAGACGATGCAGGCGTTCGCCGACGTCGTCCGCCAGGGCAAGGCGCTGTACATCGGCGTCTCGGAGTGGACCGCGCAGCAGCTGCGGGCGGGCCACGCCCTCGCGAAGGAGCTCGGCATCCAGCTCATCTCGAGCCAGCCGCAGTACTCGATGCTGTGGCGCGTCATCGAGGACGAGGTCGTGCCGGCGTCGCGCGAGCTCGGCGTCTCGCAGATCGTCTGGTCGCCCGTCGCCCAGGGCGTGCTCACCGGCAAGTACAAGCCGGGTCAGCAGCCGCCGGAGGGGTCGCGCGCCACGGACGAGAAGGGCGGCGCGAACATGATCAAGCGGTTCATGAACGACGACGTCCTCACGCGCGTGCAGGACCTGCAGCCCGTCGCCGACGACCTCGGCCTGTCGATGGCGCAGCTCGCCATCGCGTGGGTGCTGCAGAACGACAACGTCGCCGCCGCGCTCATCGGCGCCTCGCGCCCCGAGCAGGTCACCGACAACGTCAAGGCCGCGGGCGTGACGATCCCCGCGGAGGTCATGACGCGCATCGACGAGATCCTCGGCGACGTCGTCGAGCGGGACGCGGGCAAGACGGCGGAGACGTCGCCGCAGAAGCGCCCGGTCTGACGCACGACCGCACGCACCCGACGCCCGGTGGCCGCACGGCCGCCGGGCGTCGGCGCGTCCCGGGGCTGCACGCACGAGCGCCACGACGTCAGGGCCGCACGTGCCCCGACGCCCACGCCCACGCCGCGACGGCCACGCGGTTCGCGACGCCGAGCTTGCGCTGCACGTGCGCCAGGTGGTTCTTCACGGTGCCCGGGGCGAGGAAGAGCTCGGCCGCGATCTCGGCGTTCGTGGCGCCGCGCGCCACCTTGCGCACGACCTCGAGCTCGCGCTCGCTGAGGACGACGTCGGCCGGCGCCTGCGCCGGTGGGACGAGCCGGCGCAGGAGCCGCACCGTGATCTCGGGGCTGATGAGCACGTCACCGGACACGGCCGCCCTGACCGCCTCCACGAGGAGGGTCGGCCCCGACCGCTTGAGCAGGTAGCCGCAGGCGCCGCCGCGCAGCGCCGCGTGCACGTACTCGTCCAGGTCGAACGTGGTCACGACGACGACCCGGAGCGGGTCGGGCACACCAGGGCCGGCGAGCAGCCGGGTCAGCTCCACGCCGTCCGTCCCGGGCATGCGGACGTCGGCGAGGACCACGTCGGGGCGCAGCCGGCGCGCAAGACCCAGCGCGGCCGTGCCGTCGGCGGCCTCGCCGACGACCCGGATGTCGGGCTGGGCGTCGAGGACCATGGTGAAGGCGCTGCGGATGTCCCTCTGGTCGTCGGCCACCAGCACGCGGATCGTCACGACGGCACCGCCGCGGTCGCCCCCGCGGGCAGCGTGGCCTCGACGCGCCAGCCCTGCTCGCCGCGGGGCCCGGCGCGGAACGTGCCGCCCAGCGCCTCGACGCGGGCCGCCAGGCCCACGAGGCCGCGGCCGCCGCGGTCCCGACCGGCCCGCCCCGGGGTCCGGCCGTCGTCGGTCACGGTCACGTGCAGCTCCGCGCCCCGGTGGTGCGCCGCGACCGTCACGTGCCGGACGTGCGCCGCGTGGCGCCGGACGTTGGTGAGCGACTCGACCACGACGCGGTACGCCACGGCGGACACCTCCCGCGGCAGCTCCGCCGTCGCGGGGTCGAGGTCCAGGTCCACGACCGCCGCCGCGTCCCACGTCCGGAGCACGCCCGGCACGTCCGCCAGCACCCCGACGGGAGCGCGCTGCTCCCCGTGGAGCACCTCGATGGTCCGGTCCATCGACGCGAGAGAGCGGAGCCCGGCCGCCTCGATGCGGCGCAGCACCTCGGCCACGGCCGGGTCCCGCCCACCCAGCACGGCGACGCCGGCCTGCGCCTGCGCGACCATGGCGCTCACGTCGTGGGCGACGAAGTCGTGCAGGTCCCCCGCCAGCTCGAGGCGCTGCTCACGGCGCGCCTCCTGCACCGCGCGGTGCCGGGCCGTCTCGAGACCGCGCAGGTAGAAGGCGGCCAGGGCGGCGGCGAGCGACGGCACCGCCCACAGGGCGCAGACCGCGACGAGCGTCCACAGCGACCACGGCACGTCGAACCGCAGCACCACCACCGCCGCCGCGAGTCCCGTCAGTCCCCCCGCCCACGCGGCGGCGTGCGGGCGGGCCCACCGGACCGGCAGGTGGACGAAGACCGCGAGGACCGCGACCTCCAGGAGCAGCCACACCGTCGTGGCCGCGTCGGGCTCACGGGGGAACCGCCCGGACGCCAGGGCCCACGCCGTCACCGCCAGCGAGACGACCGCCACCACGCCCGACGCCGGTGCGGTCCGTCGGGCGCCGGACCGCCCGGCCACCAGCAGCGCCACCGCCACCAGCCCGACCGTCGGCACCACCAGGGCGGCGCGCGGGTCCGGCGGGACTGCCACACCGGCGCCCACCGCGCCCAGCACGAGAAGGCCCGCGGCCGCGCGCCGTGCCGTCGTCACCTCCGCGAGCCTAGGCGGCGGCGCGGGACGGATCGATAGGCCGATCGGCACATGCCGACACCCCGGCCGCTCGCGGACGTCCCGGACGGGCGATGGGCCGCCCGCGCGACGGGCCCGAGCCTGGAGGCATGAGAACTCGACTGCACGAGTGGCCGACCTGGATCGGCCACGTCACCGCCGCGTGGTGCCTCGTGCTCGCGGCGTGCGGCATCGGCTGGGCGCTGGGCATGCCCGGCTACCCGTTCGGCGTGGGCGACCCGGAGATGGTCGCGGAGGGCAGACGGGCGCTCGACGCCAACGTCCTCGCCCTGTCCACGCCGGCGGTGGCCGGTCCGGTCCTGGCCGTCCTCGGGGTCGTCGGCGCCGCCGTCGCCTCCGCCATGGCCCGAGGGGCGGGAAGCGGTGCGAGCCGGCGGCTCCTGCTCGGGTCCGCCGTCCTGGCGGCCCTCGTCCTCGGCATCGGGATCCAGGACTACCGACCGCTGGTCGTCGTCGCCTACACGCCGGTGCTGCTCGTGGGGAAGGTGTTCTTCGGCTGGCCCGAGGGCCACGGGTTCGGGGACCTCTACACGTGGCCGCGCGTCGCGCTCACGGTCTGCCTGCTCGCCGCCGTGGCGTGGGCCCTCACCGCCGTCGCCTACCGCCGCCGCACGGCCGGGGCGTGCGGCGCCTGCGGACGCACGGGACGCGCCGGGCGCAGCGGCCTGCAGCGGTGGGCGGTGCCGGCCGTGACCGTCGCCGTGGTGATCCCCCTGCTCTACGCGGCGACACGCTGGCTCTGGGCGCTGGGCGTCCCTCTGGGCGTCGATGCCGAGATGTTCCGCGAGGGGCAGGAGAGCGGCCTGTGGCTCGCCGGCGCCACCCTGGCGACGAGCGCGGCCGTCGGGGCCGTCCTCACGCTCGGGCTGGTCCAGCGGTGGGGCGAGGTCTTCCCCCGGTGGGTGGTGGGGCTCCGTGGGCGCCGCGTGCCGCCCGCGCTGGCGGTGGTCCCGGCCACGCTCGTCGCGGCGCTGGTCACCTCGGCGGGCACGATGTACGTCCGCCTCGTGGCGGTCGACGGCATCGCGGGGAACTGGGCCACGCACGGTCCGGAGACGCTGTGGCCCGTGTGGGGCGCCGCCTTGTTCGTGGCCGCCATGGCGTACCGCGAGCGGCGGCGCGGCCCGTGCACCGCCTGCGGGCGTGGGCAGGTCAGGGAGCCGGCAGAGGCGCGCCCCGGTGGGAAGGCGTAGCGCCCACCTTCGCCGCGAGCGCCATCGCGTCGAACGGGGCGCGGACCTTCACGTCGTTGTCGAAGTAGACGTGCACGTCGCGCGGACGGTCCGCGGCCGGCGGCGACACGCGGGGGCCGTCGGGGGGCGGTGCGCCCGTCGACCAGGCGCGGACCTTCGCCGCCCAGCGGTCGAGCGACGCGTCGTCGTAGCCGGAGACGTACAGCTCGGTGTCGCCGTGCAGCCGCACGTAGACGACGTCGCTCGTGAGGTCCTCGAGGTGCGGCCAGCGCCCGGCGGTGTCGGCGACGACGAGGCCGATGTCGTGCGCGCGCAGCAGCTCGGCGAACGCGGCCGTCCGGAAGGTGTCGTGCCGCACCTCGAGGACGTGCCGCAGCGGGCGGTCCTCGTCGGTCGCCGTGAGCGCCCGCCCCTCCGGGACCTTGTCGTCGTGCCCCTCGGCGAGCTGCGCCGCGGCGGCCGTCGAGCGCGGCAGCAGGTCGAAGAACCGGGCGAGCCGGTCGGCGTCGAACCCGAGGTTCGGCGGCAGCTGCCACAGCACCGGCCCGAGCCGGTCGCCCAGCGCCAGCACGCCCGACGCGAAGAAGTTCGCCAGCGGAGTCTCCACGCCGGCGAGCTTCTTCATGTGCGTGACGAAGCGCGGGCCCTTGACGGAGAACACGAACCCGTCGGGGGTGTCGGCGCGCCACGACCGGTACGAGTCCGGCCGCTGCAACGAGTAGAACGACCCGTTGATCTCGATCGACGACAGCTGCTGCGCCGCGTACTCGAGCTCGCGCCGCTGCGGCAGGCCCGGCGGGTAGAACTCGCCGCGCCAGGGGGCGTACCGCCAGCCGGAGATGCCGATGCGCACGTCCCCCCTGGCCATGGCGGCGACTCTAGGAGCACGCCCGGCGGCGCACACGCCGGGAAGCCGCACCCGCACCGCACCGCGGATCCCTGCGGCGGACGGGTGACGTCCCGTGCCGCGGGGTCTCGCGGGCCCCCACACTCGTCCCATGGGCCTCGCGGAGCTGCTCGCGCGTGCGACGGAGAGCGACGCGCTCTGTGCGGCGGTCGACGCCGCGGACCCGACCGACGTCGCCGCGGCGCTCGCGCTGGCCGATCATGACGACCCCCGGGTGCGTCGCCTGGTGGCGTCCGTGATCCCGCTGCTGACGCACGGCGACCCGCCGACGGACGCCATGGTGGCCGTCCTGCTGCGCCTCACCGCGGACGTCGAGGCCGACGTCCGCGACCACGCCTGCTTCGCGCTCGGCACCCAGCTCCGCGACGTCGACACGTCCGACGTGCGCGACGCGCTCGCCGCGCGCCTCGACGACATCCACCGGGACACGCGCTCGGAGGCGCTGGTCGGGCTGGCGTACCGCCAGGACCCGCGTGCCTTCCCGCGCGTCCGGGACGCGTTGTCCCGGCCCGACGGCCAGGTGTGGACCCTCGAGGTCGTGGCCGCGGGTGCCCTCGGCGACCCGCGGCTGCACGAGCTGGTGCTGCGGCACGTGGACGGGTGGGGGGACGTGGACGCCGCCCGGCCGGCGCGCGCCGCGGCTCGTCTGACCGACCCGGCGTGGCCCGACGCGGAGCTCGTCGACGGCGTCGCCCGCCTCTACCGGCGGCGCGCACGAGGGTGGCCGGAGGGCGACGCCGTGTCGGCATGGCGCCCGGTGGACGACGTGCTCGACATGGCGCCCTCCCGTGCCGGCGATCTCTTCGACGCGGTCCTCGCCCGCCTGGCCGGCGACGAGGCGGCCGAGCGCCTGCTGCGCGAGGAGTCGGCGCTCGCGCAGCTCGCCGCCGAGGGCGGGCACGGTCCCGCCCAGAGGAGCGGCGGGCGGGTCCCGGTCCGACCCGCCGCTCCCTAGGGCCGCCGTCCCCCCGGTCAGGCGGCCTCGCACGACACGGTGGCCCCCGCCCCCGTGCCGGTGCCCTGGAAGCCGAAGGTCGTGCTCTGCCCGGCGTCCAGCCTCCCGTTCCAGCCCGCGTTCGACACGCTGACCGTGCCGCCGGTGCCGGTGGCGCGGCCGTTCCACGCGTGCGTCAGCGCGGCGCCGGCCGGCAGCGTCAGGCGCACCGTCCAGCCGTTCACGGCTGCCCCCGCGGTGACGTTCACGTCGGCGACGAAGCCGCCGCCCCACTGGTTCGCCACGGCGTACGTCGCGGTGCACGCGGACCCGCCGTTGGTGGGTGTCGGCGTCGGCGTGACGGTCGGCGTGGGCGTCGGGGTCGGCGTGGGCGTCGGGGTCGGCGTGGGCGTCGGGTCCGTGCCGAGCGTCAGGTTCTTGCGCTGGACCTGCCACCCGCGGCTGCACAGCGGGCAGTCGGTGCCGGCGAACGTGCGGCCCGCCTGCTGGTCGCCCTTGAGCTGCCAGCGGAACCACTGCTGGGCCACGTAGCCGAACTGACCGCCGTTCGTCTCGTGGTACGTGCCGCCGTGGCCGACGTCCAGGTTCCCCATGAAGGCGGGCAGCCCGGCGGGGAGCTTGTTCCAGTCGTCCATCGCGTTGGGGTACGCGATGTCGCTCGGACCCCCGATCGCGTACAGGATCGGGTCGTCCAGCCGGCGCAGCTGGTAGTCGTCCGCGTCGTTGAGCAGGCCGCTGCTGAAGATGCCGACGGTCGTGACGCGCGGGTCGCCCGAGACCGCGTACGCCTCGATGCCGCCGCAGGAGAAGCCGGCGACGCCGACCTCGCTCGTGTCCACCCTGCCGCGCAGCGGGCTCTGGGCGTTGGTGTTCTCGGCGAACGCCCAGTCGATCGACTGGGTGAGCCAGGCCGAGCTCGACGAGCCGGACCCGCCGGGATTGCCGTTGGCGATGACGAGGAACCCGTACGACGCGATCTCCTTGAGGAAGTTCTGCGCCGACGTGCCGTCCGCCGAGCACGCGCCGTTGCCCCACACGACGACCGGCAGCCGCTCGGCCGGCAGGGTCACGGGCCGGTAGATCGTGTGGTTCGGCAGGCTCGGCGAGGTCGAGAAGTCCGCCGGGTGGGGGCCGGAGCCGCCTGGTGCGGCGAGCGCGGGCGTCAGCGTGGCGGCGCCGACGAGGGCGCCGAGGGACAGCGCGGCGGCGAGGGCGGCGCGGGTGAGGGTGCGTCTCATGCCGCGAGCTCCGTGGTGGTGGCCCGGGCGGGCGCGTCGGGGTCGGGGACGACGGGCGGCGCGGCATCGCCACGGGCACGGGTACGGCGACGTCCACCACCTGTACACAAACCGTCGCTGCAGTCACCTGACATGTCCACATGCACGTCACCGGTGCGTCGGTGCGAATCGTTTCCGTGCCGGTACGCGCCCGACGGCGAGACCCTCGTGAGGCGGCGGCGCCCGCGGTCTAGGCGGGCGCGTCCGCGCGCCGCGGCGGCTGCGTCGGGTCGTCCGCGGCGACGAAGTACGTCACCCACGCCGCGGCGTCGGGCCACGCCGGCGTCAGCACCTCGACCAGGCGCTCCCGCGCGGGCGCGCCGAGCGCCGTGTGGACCTCGACGAGCAGGCGTCGGGCGTCGTCGCGCGGCCAGGAGGCCGGGAGCAGGTGCGCCGGCAGGTCGGGGTCCGCCAGCACCAGCCGCCGCCACGCGTCCATGAGCACCGTCCGCGCGACGAGGGCCTCGGCCGGGCCGACGTTCCCCCGCCGCACCGCCTCGCGCAGCGGCGTGTGCGCGTCGACGAACGCCCGGTACGCCGCCGCGAGGCCGTCGACGTCGTAGGCCGCCAGCGGTCCGTGCGGCCCCTGCTCGTCGTCGAACCGGACCCGCAGCACCGACCACCGGGCGCCCGGGACCGGGTCGAGCAGGTCCGCGAGCGGCCCGCGCACCGCCGCCGGGTCCGGGTCGGGGCCGATCCACACGCTGTCGTACAGCCGCACGAGGCCCAGCGCGCCGAGCGTCCGGCGCAGAGCGTGCCGCTGGGGCTGGCGGGCCTCGGGGAGCGAGTACGACACCGCGAGCCACTCGCCGTCGCCCGCGCGCGGCACCGCCCCGAAGGCGAGGAACCGGTGCATGGTCGACCGGTGCCGCGCGATCGCGCCGGCCGTCAGGTGGTACGCGGGCGCACGGCCGCCGCCGTCGCGCACGGCGACCAGGCCCCGCCGCGCGAGCCGGGAGAGCGCCGCCCGGGCGAGCAGGTGCTGCGGGCTCGGGCCCGCCTGCGCGCGCGGCGCGTCGACGTCGTCGTGCGCTTCCACGCGGCCAACGTAGCGGGGTGGCGGCGGGTGCCGACGGCCGTCGGCCCCTCCGGGTGGGCGGGCGCGGTGCGTCGTGCGGGAGCGTGCGGCGCGAGCGCGTGCGGGTCGACACCGGACCGGGCACGGGCGCGCGGGCGGGACCGCGCACGGGCGTTCCGGCGGACGGTGAGACCCGCGCGCGGCGCGGCATGGCGGCCGGTGTCGGCACGCGGGCCGACCCCTTGCCGCGGCGTACGCACACCGGGCGCACGCCGGGACCCGCACGGGACGCGCGGCATGGCGGCCGGTGTGTCGGGACGCGGTCGGACTTCTTCCCGTGGGCGTACGCACACCGGGCGTACGCGGGACGTACGGCCGTGGGACGAGCTCCGGTCCTGCGGCGACGCGCCGTGGCCGACACGCCGGGGGCGCGCACCGCACCCAGCGAGGTGTCGAGCAGCGGGGTGTCGAGCAGCGTGCCGACCGTGCGTCAGCGGCCGCGTCAGGCGTACGACGGGCCGTCCGTCAGGCGTACGGCGGCTGGATGACCGTCGCGTCGCTGGTCGCGCCGACCGCGCGCGCGGCCTCGACCGTCGCCTCGACGTCGGTGAGCGCACCCTCGACGAGCAGCGGCTGCCCCTGCTCCGTCTCGCCCGACCAGCGGACGGCCGCGTGCGGCGGCGGGCGGAACGTGACGCCCGGCGGCAGGTGGACGACCGCCGCGGCGCGCACGCCCAGGTCGTCGGCGCGCCGCACCTGCACCGAGCGCACCTGCGGCAGCCGTTCGAGCGTGCGGGCCAGCAGCCGGGCGCGGCGGTCCCCCGCGCGGAACGTGACGACGACCAGGCCCGCGTCGTCGCGCAGGTCTCCCGTCGACATCGAGTCCACGTTGACGCCGCGCGTGGAGAACACGCCCGCGAGCGCGGAGATGCTGCCCGTGCGGTGCTCGGCGCGGACCCAGCCGACCCAGCGGGTGTCGTCGTCGGTCATCGGTGCACCTCCGGTGCGGTCGCGGTGGCCGGCGCGGTGGCGGGCGCGGCGGCGGGCGTGCGCGGCGGTGCACCCGACGTCCACGGCGCCGACCCCGCGGCGACGGCCGCGGCCGCCTCGGCCATGCGCGTGTCCTCGTCGTCCGGGAGCGGGTCGAGCAGGACGTGCCCCCAGCCCTCCGGGCCGAGGACGACCGGCACGCCGAGCACCCCGTGGACCGGCTCGCCGCCGACGGCCACCTCGCCCGCGAGCGCCACCTGACCGGCGACGACGATGTCGCGCCCGTCGAGGACCGTCTCCAGCAGGTCGATGGTGGCCGACGCGGTGCCGGTGGCGGTCTTGGCGCCGGACTGGTGCGTCATCCACGGGCGGGCGAGGGCCCGCAGGTCCGGCGGCCAGGAGTCGATGAGCGCGAACGCGTCGGCGATGTCGGTCGCGGCGAGCGCCAGCAGGTCGGCCTTCGCGCGCGCGACCTCGGCGGGGAACGTCGCGAGCGTCCGCCCGCCGCGCAGGCGTGCGACCGCGCGCTGGCGCTCGGCGAGGTCGAGGCCGCTGATGCGGACCGTCGACCACAGCGGGACGGCGTCGTCGCCGTGCTGGCCGCCGACGAACCCGCCGACCCGGTGCCGCCGCACGCCGAGCTGCACGGCGATCTCGCGCCGGAACCGCAGCGTGTCCAGCCACGCGCCCATGCCGATCACGCGGTGCCGGCCCAGGCGCTCGGCCATCACCGCGACGCCCAGCTCCACGGGATTCGACACCACCACGACGACCTCGCTCCCCGACCCGTGCGCGGCGAGCGCGTCGGCGTAGTCACGGAAGACGGCGGCGTTCTCGGCGGCCAGCTCGGCGCGGCTCGGCGGCACCCCGTCGCTGCGCGGCGGGACCGTGCGGCCCGCGGCCACGACGACGACGTCGGCCACCACGTCCGCGGGGTCGAGCGCGACGTCGAGGACCGGCGCGTGCTCGTCGTACGCGTCGACCAGGTCCGCGCGCAGGCCGTGCACCGCACGCCCCGACGACCCGCCGGGCCGCCCGACGAGCTGCAGCCGCGACGTCGTCGGCAGCACCTGCCGCTCCACGAGCTGCGTGCACACCTGCCGCCCGACGTCCCCCGTCGCCCCGAGCACCGCCACGTCCATGCGACCGAGGCTACGGGCGCGACGTCACGCGGACGTTGCGGGGCGCCGGTGCACGGCGCTCGCGCGCGCGGAGGTCAGAAGTCGAACAGGTCCTCGAGCCAGGAGTCCTTCTTCTTCCTGCGCCGCGGGTCGTACCCGGGGGTGCCGGGTGCGGCGCGCCGCGGGTCGTACCGCGGGTCGCGGCGGTCGTCGTCGTAGCCGCGGCCGTAGTCGCGCTCGTACCCGCGCTCGGGGCGGCCGCCGTCGTAGCGGCGGTCGTCGTAGCCGGGGGGCGGGCCGGGGGTCTGCACGCCCGGGACGGCGCGCGGGTCGGCGGCCGGCGCGGCGGGGCCGGCGGCGCGGTCGAGGATCTTGTCGAGCTCGCCGCGGTCGAGCCAGATGCCCCGGCACACGGGGCAGTAGTCGATCTCGACACCCTGGCGCTCCGCCATCACGAGCTGGGCCTGGTCCACGGGGCACTGCATGACGGGCTCCTGTCGGGTCGGCTGCGGACGAACCTACGCCAACCGGGGGCGGCGCGGTCCCGTGCTCGGCAGTGGCGCGCGGGCGCGCGTCGTGCCGAGCGGGTGCGCCGACGCCCGCGCCGACGGACGCTGGTGCCAGCCGCGCCGCCCGCCCGACCCGTGAGGAGCCACCATGCGCCGTCGTCCCGTCGTCCGCACCGTCCCCGCCGCCGTCCTGCTCGCCGCCGTGACCGCGCTCGGCGCCTGCAGCGACGGCGACTCGTACGCCGTCCGCGACGCGCAGCCGTGCCCCGTCGCCGAGCAGCTCGGCACGTCGCTCGACCTGCTCACCGAGACGTTCACCGACGACTCCACCCCCGGGGACGTCGCCGAGGCGCGGGCACGGGTCGAGGGTGCGCAGGACCGGATCGACGACGCGGCCGAGGAGATCGCGCCGCAGGAGGCCGACGCGCTCGAGGACGCCTGGGAGCGGCTCGACGAGCAGCTCGCCGGGCTCGAGGGGCGGTCCGTCGCCGGCTCCGCGGACGCGCTGACCGCCGCCGCCGACGAGGTCGCGACGGCCCGCGACCAGCTCGCGGAGGCGCTGTCCTGCTGACGCACCACCCCGCGGCGGGGTCGCCGGGCACGGCGGGCTAGGGTCTCAGGACCGGACCGGAGGGGCCAGCATGCGCAAGCGCACCCGCGTCGTCGCGGTCGTCGTCGTGGCGGCGATGCTCGCGTCGACCGTGCTCGCGGCGATCGGCATGGTCCTGCGGCGCCCGGTGGTGAGCATCCCCGGGGACGTGCCGGGTGACGGCCCGCTCGCCGTGTTCGTCGAGGGCGACGGCGCCGGGGCGAGCCGGTGCGCCGACGACGCGGCCGTCGCGCGCAGCTGGATGAGCCTGAGCATGCCGTCGACCGCGAGCACGTTCGTGCTGGTCGCCGACGCCGGGCACGCCGACCTCGAGCGCGTCGCGGCGTGCGTGCTCGCGGGCATCGGGAACCGCGGCACGGTCACCGTCGGGCGCGTCAGCGAGGACGTCGGCGTCGGGGTGTGACGGGCCGGCTCCTCGCCGGGGCGGTCGTCCGCGCGGGGATCGTCCGCGCGGGGGTCGGCCGCGCGGGGGTCGGCCGCGCCGAGATCGTCCGCGCGCGGGCCCCCGACGACGTCACAGCCGCCGCTGCCACTCCACGACCCGGTCCGCGGCCTCCGCGACGACCTCCGGCGCCGACGCGAACGACAGCCGCACCCAGCTGCCCCCGCCGACGGGGTCGAAGTCGCTGCCGGGGGTGAGCGCGACGCCGGCCTCGTCGAGCAGGCGCGCGCAGTACGTCACCGCGTCCAGTCCCGTCGTCGACACGTCCCCGTACAGGTAGAACGCGCCGTCGGCCGGCGCGACCGGGTCCCACCCGAGGTCCGGCAGGCGGTCGAGCAGCAGGCGGCGGCTCGTCGCGTACCGCTCCACGTTGGCGCGCGCCGCCGCCATGCCCGCGTCGCTGAACGCGGCGACCCCGGCGTGCTGCGCGAGCGCCGGCGGGCACAGCGCGACGTTGCCCGCGAGCGCGTCGACGGGGGCGACGAGGTCGTCGGGCAGGACGAGCCAGCCGAGCCGCCAGCCGGTCATCGCCCAGTACTTCGAGAACGAGTTGACGACGACGGCGCCCGTGTCGAGGTACTGCGCGGCGGTGGCGGTCGCGGGCGTCGTCCCGGACGCGTCCGGGTACGTGATGCCGTGGTAGATCTCGTCACTGACCAGGCGCACGCCGTGCTCGCCGCACCAGGCCGCGAGCGCGGCGAGCTCGTCCGGCTCGATCATCGTGCCCGTCGGGTTCGCGGGGCTCGCGACGACCAGGCCGTCGACGGGCCGGTCGAGCGCCTCGAGCTGCGCGACCGTCGGCTGGTACCGCTGCTCCGGCCCGCACGGCAGGTCGACGACCTCGATCCCCAGCGCCGTGAGGATGTTCGCGTACGCCGGGTAGCCGGGCCGCGCCAGCGCGACGCGGTCGCCGACGTCGAACGCCGCGAGGAACGCCAGCATGAACCCGCCTGACGAGCCGGTGGCGACGGCGACGCGCGACGGGTCGACGTCCACCCCGTACGTGGCGCCGTAGTGCGCGGCGATCGCGGCGCGCAGCCCGGGCGCGCCCAGCGACTCCGTGTACCCGAGGTCCCCCGTGGTGAGCAGGTCGACCGCGCGCTGCCGGACGACGTCCGACGCCCCGGTCGACGGTTCGCCCGCGCAGAGGTTGAGCACGTGCTCGCCGGCGGCGCGGCGGCGGTTCGCGGCGGCGAGGATGTCCATGACGGCGAACGGGGGCACGTGCGCACGGCGGGCGACCTTCATGCCGCCATCCTCCCGCGCGTGAGGGCGGTCAGGCGCGGTCGCGGGCGGCGAGCCCCGCGCGGACGTGGTCGACGATGCCGTCGGCGGCGGCCTCGATCTCGGCGAGCGTCTGCTCGAACGCCGCGTCCGGCCCGTACCAGGGGTCGTCGACGTCGAGCAGGTCCTCGCGCTGCCCGGGGTCGGCGGGCGCCGCCGGGTCGAACGTGCGGAGCATGCGGATGCGGTCGAGCACGGCCGGGTCGTCCCCTGCGAGGCGGCGCAGCGCACGGGCGTGCGCGGCGGTCATCGGCAGCAGGAGGTCGCGCGCCACCAGGTCGCTCGGCCGGACCTGCCGGGCGCGGTGGCCGTCGCCGGCCGGGTAGCCGTGGGCCCGCAGCACGGTGCGCGCGCGGCGGTCCACGGGGTTGCCGTGCTCCTCGTCGCTGATACCGGTCGAGTCCACCTCGACGACGTCGCCGAGCCCCGCCTCCGCGAGCTTGGTGCGCAGCACCACCTCGGCCATCGGCGAGCGGCAGATGTTTCCCGTGCACACGGTCATGACGCGGTAGGGGATGTCCACGACCCCATCCTCGCCGACGGGCAGGACGAACCCGCCCGCCGCCCGGTCCGTCCACCCGTGCCCCGCCCACTGCGGTACATGCGTCACGAGCGCGGGTGTTGCAACGCCCGCACTCGTGACGCATGTACCGCAGTCGTGGGTGGTGGTGGGTGGGTCGAGCGGAGGGCGCGGCGGGCGTCACCCGGGTGGGGGACTCACGGGTGGGTGCGTGCGGGGGTTACAGTCCTGCTCCCAACCCGGTCGTGCCCGTGCACCGACGTCGTGTGGTGGCACCATCCGCACTGACCGGGAGACCTCCCATGTCGCTCACGGCCGAGCCCGTCGCACCCCGCCCGTCCCACGTCCCCGCCGACGTCGTCGCACCCGTGATGCCGGTCCCGGCGTCCCCCGCCGACGACCTCGTCCTCGCCGGTGACCTGCCCGCCGCACAGCCGGCACCCCCGGTCGGCGCGCCGGTGTCCGGCCTCGTCGCCGCCACGCCCCGGACGTCGCCCGGGCACGAGGCACCGACCGAGCCGCTGCCCCTGCCCGGCCCGGCATGGGGCGCCCCCGAGGCGCTGCTCGCCCTCGCCGAGGCCCGGCTCGCGCTGCCGTTCCCCGTGGCCGCCGCGACGGTCGTCAGCGCGCTGACGACGGTCGTGCTCCGCGCCGGCGACCTCGCCGTCAAGGTGTACCCGCCGGGCACCGACCCGGCGCACCTCGCCCGGCTCGCGACCGCGCTGGCCGGGTCCGCGAGCGCGCTGATGCCGGTCGCCCCGCCCGTCATGACGTCGTACGGCGTGGTCGTCGCGTCGCCGTGGCTCACCGCCGGCGCGCCCGTCGGCTGGGGCGGGACGGGGGCGCTGCTGCGTGCGTTCCACGCCGAGCACGCCGACGCCGACGTGCCGGTGTGGGAGCCCCTGCGCCGCGTCGTCGCGGTCGCCCCGGACCTCCCGGACGCCGCGGCGGCCGTGCTGCTCGACGCCCGCACCGCGCTCCTCGACGCCGTCGCGGGCCTGCGCTCGCCCCTCGGCCTCGGCGTCGTGCACGGCGACGTCTCCCCCGCCAACGTGCTGACCGGCCCCGCCGGCCCGGTGCTCATCGACCTCGACTTCGCCGCCCGGGCACCGCTCGAGTACGACCTGTCCAGCGCCGCGCGCCGCGCCGACGCGGGCGAGCTGCCCGCCGACGAGTACCTCGCGTTCTGCCGGGCCTACGGCGCCGACGTGCGCGGGTGGGACGGGCGCGCGGTGCTCGACGCGGTC
The DNA here is from genome assembly GCF_042667215.1 of Cellulomonas sp. NPDC057328. Classification (NCBI taxonomy): domain Bacteria; kingdom Bacillati; phylum Actinomycetota; class Actinomycetes; order Micrococcales; family Cellulomonadaceae; genus Cellulomonas; species Cellulomonas sp. NPDC057328. Next base: position 17,022 of record NZ_JBHUZW010000073.1, read on the forward strand.
GCGCAGCTCGGCGGCGTGGCGTTCCGCGTCTGGGACGACCGGCGCGCGGGCCGGCCGCTCGACTGGCTGGACGGCGCTGTCGCGCGCTGGCGCACGCCGTTGTGACGCCCTGGCGCGCGGACGCGCGCCGTCAGCCGAGGGCCCGCTCGAGCTCCGGGTGGCCGAACGCCCCCGGCAGACCCCCGGTGTGCACCAGCACCGCGCGCTCGCCCGGCGCGATGACGCCCGAGCGGACGGCGGCGACCAGGCCGGCGAGCGCCCGGCCGGCGTACGTCACGTCGACGAGCACGCCGTCGCCGCGGGCGACCGACCGCACCGCGTCGAGGACCGCGGGCTGCAGCCTGCCGTAGCCCGTGCCGACCTGCTGGTGGTCGAGCCGCAGCGCAGCACCGTCCCACGGCGCGTCGGGACGGGCGTCGCGCAGCAGCCCCAGCACGGTCGACCGCGGGTCGGGCACGGCTCCGGTGTCGACGCCCAGGACCCGCTCGGCACCGAGCGCGGCCACGAGCCCGGCGGCGGTCGCGCCCGACCCGACCGCCACCACCGCGTGCCGCAGGCCCGGCACGCGTGCGTCCAGGTCGGCCCCCACGGCGGCGTAGACGTCGACCGCCGCGGCGTCGGACCCGCCGAACGGGATCACGCGCGTCGGGCCGTCGGCGGCACGGGCGGCGTCGGCGGCGCACTCGGCCAGGTCCGCGTCACCGGCCCAGCGGACGTCGGCGCCGAGCAGGTGGTCGAGCAGCACGTTGCCCGTGCGGCGCCCGGGGTCGTCGCCGCGCAGCACGAGGACGACGCGCAGCCCCAGCCGGGCTCCGACCGCGGCGACGGCGCGCGCGTGGTTGCTCTGCGGTGCGCCCGTCGTGACGACCGTGCGGATCCCGTCGGCGCGGGCGCGGAGCAGCGCGGCCTCGGCCTTGCGGACCTTGTTGCCCCCGCCTGCGGTGCCGACCAGGTCCTCGCGCAGCACGAGCAGGTCGTCCGCGGCGATGCCGAGCGCGGCGGCCAGGACCGGCATGCGCTGGAGGGGCGCGGCGGTGAGGTCGGCCGCGTCCGGTGTCGTGGGTGGCACGGCGTCGCCTCCTCGGGTCGGCAGCGGCACGGCTCGACGTCTCCAGGGGCCCGGGCACGAGCACCGGGATCCCGATCCCCTCGACGTCGAGGTGCACCGAAGGAGGAGGAGCCGACGAGCGCGCCGAGCATAGCGTCGGTGGGCGGGCGCGGTCTGCGCCGGCGCGACCCGCGCGACGACTACCCCGCTGCCGAGGCGGAAGCGCACCGGCACACCGAGGCGGAGACTACGCGCCGCCGAGCGCACGGCGGCGCCCGGGGGACGTGGTCAGCGCGGCGCCGGCAGCGTCCGCAGCCACGCCGCGAACGCCTCGTTGTTCACCGTCCGGCGTCGGCGCGCCTGCACGTGCGCCATCGCCTCGGCGCCGGTCAGGTTCAGCACCTCGCGGACCACCAGCGACGCCATGAGCCCGGACCGGTTGCGCCCGAACGTGCAGTGCACGAGCACGCGGTACCCGTCGGCGATCAACCCCGCCACGAGGGCGGCGAGCCGCAGCGTGACCGCCGGGTCGGGCAGGTCGTCGCCGTCGACGAGCGGCGACTTCAGGTAGACGAGCCCCTCGACGTCCGCCGCGGGGGCCAGCGCGTCGGCGTCCGCGAAGTCGATCACCGCGCCGATGCCGGTCGCGCGCACCCAGTCGAAGTCGACCGGGCACCCGCCCTGCCACAGCTGCCCGGGCAGCAGCTCGGTCGGCGGGTCCGCCGGGTCGACGCCCGGCAGCGAGACCGGGTCGGTCGTCAGGTTGAGGGTGGGGGCGCTCACGCGGCTCACGCTAACCACGCCGGCCGACGACGGCGCGTCGAGCACCGGTCGCACGGGTGAACGCACGGCCGCACGCACGCCGGCGGCCCCGCCTCCCGCACGGGCGGCGACGTACG
>NZ_JBHUZW010000074.1:0-18508 GCF_042667215.1 Cellulomonas sp. NPDC057328
GCCGTGCAGCATCCCGTGACGCGGGTGCTGCACGACGGCCGGTTCGGCGTGCGGGGTCGGGGCCGGTCGGCGCGTCAGGCGACCGGGGTCGGGACGCGGGCCGCCAGCCAGCCGGCCAGGCGGTCGGGCCGGTCGGTGATGACGCCGTCGACCCCGAGGGCGACGGCCGCCGCCCAGTGCTCCGGCTCGTTCAGCGTCCACACCGTGACCTCGCGACCGGCCGCGTGCAGCCGGTCGACGAGACCCGGGTCGGCCGCGAGCAGCGGCCCGTACGGGTTGCACGTGACGACGTCGAGCTCGGCGCACAGGTCGAGCAGGTCGTCGCGGACCTCGAACACCAGCAGACCCCGGCGCAGCTCGGGCGCCGCGTCGCGCAGCGCCGCGACCGTCTCCGGCCAGAAGCTCTGCACGACCACGCGGTCGGCCAGCCCGGCCGCGAGCACGGGCTCGGTGACGCCGCGCACCTGCTCCGCCGTCCACGCGCCCTTGACCTCGAGGAGCAGGTCGATGCCCGGCCGGCGCAGCAGCAGGTCGACGACCTCCGCGAACGTCGGCACGCGCTGCCCCGCGTACGCGGGCGCGAACCACGCGCCCGCGTCGAGGGCCCGCACGCCCGCCAGGTCCGTTCCGGCGACGGGGCCCGAGCCGGACGTCGTCGCGTCGAGCGTGTCGTCGTGGATGACGACGACCTGCCCGTCGGCGGTCAGCTGCACGTCGATCTCGATCGACCCGGCCCCCGCCCGCCACGCCGCCTCGAACGCCGCGAGGGTGTTCTGCGGCGCGACGGACGAGTTGCCGCGGTGCGCGACGACGACCGTCACAGGTACGGCTCGACGTTCTCGCGGTACGCCGTCTCGATCTTCGGCGTGATGGAGCCGAACGCCTCGGCCGGGTCGGTGCCCTGCAGGACGATCTGCTCGAGGCCCTCGGTGAGGATCGCGTCGGCGCCGGGCACGAACACGCGGATCCAGTCCTGCGAGCGCGCCTTGTCGGCGAGCTGGTCGACCGCCGTGCGGAACTGCGGCGCCTGCTCGTAGACGGCCTTCATCGCGTCCGACTCGACGGCCGACGTGCGGACCGGCATGTAGCCCGTGTTCTGCGAGAAGTACGCCGTCTGGTCGGTGTCCGTGAGGAACTGCAGGAACATCGCCGCGGCGAGCTGCTCCTCCGGCGTCTTCGAGGACGGGATCGCCAGGCCGGTGCCACCGGTCGGCGTGCCGCCGCCGTCGGGGCCGTCGGGCAGGTACGCCGTGCCGACCTCGAACGTCGCGGCGTCGAGGATGCCCTTGAGGGAGCCCGTCGAGCCGATGGTCGAGGCGACCGTGCCGGACGCGAAGTCGACCGTGGCGTCCTCGGACACCGTGGCGACCGGCTGCTCGCCGTGGAAGAGGTCGCGCACGAACTCGCCGGCCTCGAGCGCCTCGGGGGTGTCGAGCGTGGTCTCCCACTCGTCGGAGTACTGGCCGCCGTGGCCCCAGATCATGTTCTCGAACCACCACGCGGACCACGACGTGCCGACCGACATGCCGAGCGGCGCGGAGTCGGCGGGCAGCTGCGGCTGGAGCTGGCCGGTCCAGGACGCGAACTCCTCCCACGTCTCCGGGCCGCGGTCGGGCAGGCCGGCGGCCGCCCACATGTCCTTGTTGTAGTAGAAGAGCGGCGTCGAACGCGCGTACGGCGCGGCCCAGTGCTGGCCGTCGTACTCGTAGTCGCCGTAGAGCGCGGGGACGAAGTCGTCGGTCTCGGCCTCGAGGTGCTCGAAGACGTCGTCCAGCGGCATGATCTGGTCGTTCAGGTGGTACCGGAACCACCACACGTCCGAGGCGATGACGAGGTCGGGCAGCTCGTCGGTCTGCGACGCGGCCTGGAAGCGCTGGGCCACCTCGTCGTAGTTGGCGCCGGCCGTCACGAGGTTGACCGTGATGTCGGGGTGCTCCTCGTTGAAGCGCTTGATGAGCTCCTCCTCGACCGGCTTGGAGGCGCCCGGGTGGTTGCTCCACCACGTGATCTCGGAGGCGGGCTCGACCTGCGACCAGTCGACCTCGGCGGCGGCCTCGCCGGACGCCGACGGGTCGTCCGTGGCGACGCTGGGGGTCGTGCAGGCGGTGAGGGTCAGGGCGCCGACGGCGGCGAGCGCGGCGAGCGCGCCGGCCGACGGGCGACGGTTCCGCGCGGTGCGGTGGAACACGGTGTCTCCTCGGGGGTGATCGGGGGGTTGTGCAGGTGCGCGGGCCGGACGGCGCGCGCGGGGGACCGGACCGGGGGCGGTCCGGTGGTCTGGGGGTGTGGTGCGGGGGTGTGGTGCGGCCGGACGGCCGCGGGTGGCGCCGGCGGGTCAGCCGGTGACGGCGCCCGTGGTGAGGCCGGCGACGAGCCGGCGCTGGAGCAGCAGGAAGACGAGCAGCACGGGGAGCGTGACGACGACCGTGGCGGCCAGCAGCACGCCCCAGTTCGACATGCCGTCGACGTTCTGCAGGAGCGTGAGGCCGACGGGGAGCGTCATCTTGTCGGGGTGGTCGACGACGAGGAACGGCCACAGGTAGTCGTTCCACTCGGTGACGACCGCGACGAGGCCGACGGCCGCGACGGTCGGCAGCGACATCGGCACGACGAACCGCCACAGCCGCCGCCAGTGCCCGGCGCCGTCGAGCTGCGCCGCCTCGAGCACCGACGCGGGCAGCGTGAGGAAGTGCTGGCGGAACAGGAACGTGCCGAACGCGCTGGCCAGTCCGGGCACGAGGATGCCCTGGTAGGTGTTCAGCCAGCCGAGGCTCGCGACGAACGTGTAGTTGGGGATGATCGTGATCTGCGGCGGGATCATCAGCGCCGCGATGACGACGAGGAACACCGTCCGCCGGAACGGCACGTCGAGGAAGACGAGCGCGTACGCGCAGCACAGGCCGAGGACCACCTTGAGGCCCGCGCCCGCGACGGTCAGGCCGACGCTGTTCGCGAAGAGCTGCCCGAGCGGGATGGTCTCGGCGGCCTGCGCGTAGTTCGCCACGTCGAACCGCTCCGGCAGCCACTGCAGCGGCGTGCGGTACAGCTCGTCGGGGCGCTTGAGGCTGGCGAGCGCCATCCACAGCAGGGGCATGCCGAGCACGACGGCCGCGACGGCCATGGTCAGCAGGCTGCCGCCGTCGAGGAGCAGGGACCGGGGCGACCGGCCGCGGCGCGGCGCGGGTGCGGCGGCCGGCGCGGCCGGCGGCGGCGTGGCCGGTGCCGGGGTCGCGGGGCGAGGGGGCGTCTGGACGCTCATGCGTAGTGGACCTTCCGCTCGACGTAGCGCAGCTGGACCGCGGTGACCGCGAGCAGGAGGAGGAACAGGATCGTCGCGCCGGCGGACGCGTACCCGGCCCGGCCGTTGACGAAGCCCTCCTGGTAGATCTGGTACATCAGCGTCGTCGTGCTGCCGAGGGGCCCGCCCTGCGTCATCGCCTTGATGATGTCGAAGGACTGCAGCGAGGCCAGCAGCATCGTGACGAGCAGGAAGAACGTGGTCGGCGCGAGCAGCGGCAGCACGATCGAGCGCAGCGTGCGGGCGGGCGTGGCGCCGTCGAGCGCGGCCGCGTCCTTGAGGTCCTGCGGCACGGCCTGCAGGCCTGCGAGGTAGATGAGCGCGACGTACCCGAGGTTCTTCCACAGGTAGACGACGACCACCATGACGAGCGGCCACGGCGGCGTCGTGTACCACTGCGGCGACGCGGCCCCGAACCAGCCGAGCACCGTCGACATCAGCCCGTACCGCGGGTCGAAGATGAACAGCCAGAGGATGCCGACCGCGTACCCCGACAGCACGTACGGGGCGAACGCGACCGTGCGCGCCAGGCCGCGGCCGGGCAGCCGCCGGTCGAGCAGCAGCGCGAGCCCCAGCCCGAGCAGGAGCGCCCCGCCGACCGTCGTGACCGTGAACACGGCCGTCGTCGTGAGGACCCGCGCGGTCGAGTCGGCGGTGAACCACTCGACGTAGTTGCCGAGGCCGACGAAGCGGGCGACGGGCGAGCCGAGGTTCCACTGCATCGTCGAGAGGTAGAAGCTCTCGACGAGCGGGCGGTACACGAACAGCACGAGCAGCACGACGTTGGGGCCGGCGAGCAGCGCGAACCACGCGAGCGAGCGGCGCCGGCGGGCGGCGCCGGGGCGGCGGCGCGGGTGCGGGTGCTCGGCGCGGTCGGCCCCGGGCGGGGCGAGGACGGCAGCCATGGGTCTCCAGGCACGAGGGGCGGTGCGGCACCCGCGCGGCGACCGCACGGCACGGCGGCCGTGGGCGTCCGCGGGGCGGCGGACGACGGCGCACCGGGTCGGCGCGCCGGGCCCGACCGGAGCCGGACCGCGGTCAACGTAGGCGGCGCGGATACCGCGAAACGGTCACCACGGCCACCGTTGCGAGCGCGTTCGACGAACGTTCACGCAGGTCACCGGGCGTTCCGACCGGGTACGCCGGTGCGGCCGCGCGCGTTCACCGCCCCGACGGCGACCGTTCGCCGCCGGTGCCGCTCTCGCCGCGGGGCGCGCTGCCCGCCCCTCTCGCGGGCAGCATCGTCCTCGGGCGGAAGAGGACAGCACCTGGCCGCTTCCCGGAGGACAGTCGGGACCACGGCACAGGGCCGGTGACCGGAGGGAGCAGCCATGCTGCGCGGAGTGGCCACGATCTCGATCTACGCCGAGGACCACGCGGCGGCGTCCGCCTGGTACACCGAGGTGCTCGGCATCGAGCCGTACTACCAGGTGACCGGGTACCACGAGTGGCGCGTCGGCGAGCACGAGGACGAGCTCGGCCTCATCGACGCGGCGTGGGCGCCGCCGAACGCGCTCGGGGAGCCCGGCGGGGCGGTCGTGCTGTGGCACGTCGACGACCTCGAGGCCGCGCACGCCCGCCTGCTCGCGCTCGGCGCGACGCCGCGCGAGCCGATCACCGAGCGGGGCGAGGGGTTCCGGACCGCCGTGGTCGTCGACCCGTTCGGCAACCTGCTCGGCGTGATGCAGAACCCGCACTGGCTCGAGGTGCGCGCGCGCCGCGGCGGCACCGCCGGTCCGGAGGCCGTCGGCGGGGCATGACGGCCGTGCGGTGCCGGCAGCGGGGTGCTGGCAGCGGGGTGCCGTCGGCAGCCGGCGGGCGGCGGTCAGGGGAGCGCGGCGACCGCGTCGACCTCGACCAGCGCCTCCGGCCGGCCGAGGCGCACGACCCACACGACGGTGAGCGCGGTGGCGTGCGCGCCCCAGACCTCGGCGACCGCGCCGTACGCCTCGTCGAGGTCGACCTCGGCGGCGAGGTGGACGCGCAGGTGGACCACGTCCTCCTGCGTCGCCCCCGCCGCCGCGAGCACGGCCAGCACGTTGCGCAGCGCCTGCGCGGACTGCTCGCGGGCGCCGCCGGTGATCGCGCCGGACGCGTCGGTGCCGTTCTGCCCGCCGACGTACAGCGTGCGGCCGGCGTCGACGAGCGTGCCCTGGGAGTAGAAGGGCGACCTGTGCAGCTCCGGCGGGTTCACGTGCGTCACTCGGCTCATCGTCGGCTCCCTCGCCCGCGCCGCACCCGGGTGCGCGGCGTCCGTGGCCGACGCTAGGCCCGGGCACCGACACGGGGGGCGTCCGAGCGTGGACGGACCTGGACACCGCCGCCGTGGCGTGGTGCCCTTCCGCCGTGACCAGCGCCGAGCCGGCCGACCGACCCGTACCGGTCGTCGGCGACCCGACCCCCGGACCGGACGACCGCGAGCAGGGGGAACGTCCCACGGACGGCCGGTCCGCCCGCGACCTCGTGCCCTTCGGCACCGCCGTGCGGGCGTGGTGCGCGATCTCGCTGCAGACGTTCGGCGGGCCGGCCGGGCAGATCGCCGTCATGCAGCGCACGCTCGTCGACGAGAGGCGGTGGATCGGCCAGCGCCGGTTCCTGCACGCGCTCAACTACTGCATGCTCCTGCCCGGCCCGGAGGCGCAGCAGCTCGCCGTCTACACCGGGTGGCTGCTCAACGGGTTCCGCGGCGGGCTCGTCGCCGGGACGCTGTTCGTGCTGCCCGGCGTCGTCGCGCTGCTCGCGCTGTCCGCCGTGTACGTCGCGTTCGGCGAGACGACGGCGGTGACGGCGCTGTTCGCGGGGCTCGCGCCCGCCGTGATCGCGATCGTCGTCCAGGCCGTGCACCGCGTCGGGACGCGCGCGCTGCGCAGCCCCGCGCTCGTGGTGCTGGCCGTGGCCGCGTTCGTCGCGCTCACCCTCCTGGGCCTGCCGTTCCCGCTCGTCGTGCTCGGGTCGGGCGTCGTGGGGTGGGCCCTGCACCGGTGGGCGCCGCGGCTGCTCGCCGAGCGTGCCGCGGGCGGCGGCGGCGTCGACGGCCCGGCGCCCGTCATCCCCGACGACGCCCTGCACGGCGCCCCGCCGTCGGGGCGGCGTGCGGCCCTCGTCCTCGGCGTCGGGCTGGTCGTGTGGCTCGCGCCCGTGGCGGCGGTCGTGGCGCTGCTCGGGCGGCAGTCGGTGCTCGCCGAGCAGGGCCTGTTCTTCTCCGGCACGGCGCTCGTGACGTTCGGCGGCGCGTACGCGGTGCTCGCGTTCGTCGCCCAGCGCGCGGTCGAGGTGTACGGCTGGCTCGCGCCGGGGGAGATGGTGCGCGGGCTCGCGCTCGCGGAGACGACGCCCGGGCCGCTCATCATGGTCGTGCAGTTCGTGGCGTTCGTCGGCGCGTACCGCGACCCGGGCGGCCTCGACCCGTGGGTCGCCGCGGTGCTCGGCGCCCTGCTGACGACGTGGGTGACGTTCGTGCCGAGCTTCCTGTTCATCTTCCTCGGCGCGCCGTACGTCGAGCGCCTGCGCGGCAACCGGTCGCTGAGCGCCGCGCTGACCGGCATCACGGCGGCCGTCGTCGGCGTCATCGCGAACCTCGCGCTGTACTTCGCGCTGCACACGCTGTTCGCGTCGACGTCCGTGGTCCGGTGGGGGCCGTTCCGGCTGGAGGTGCCGGACCTCGCGTCGGTGCAGGTGGTGCCCGTGGCGATCGCGGTGGTGGCCGGCGTGCTGGTGCTGCGGCTGCGCTGGTCGGTGCTGCGGGTGCTCGGCGTGTGCGCGGCGCTCGGCCTGCTGAGCGCGCTCGTCCCCGGCCTGCGCTGAGCCCTGCCGCGCTGACCCCTGGCGCCCGCGCGACCGCGGCTAGGGTGCCGCCATGCCCACGGACACCCCGCCCGTCGAGGTCACGCTCGAGCCGACGTTCCTCGTCGCCGCGTCCCGGCGCACCGTCGCACGCGCCGACCTGGGGGCGTTCCTCGACCTCGCCCACGGGGAGGTCCGCGACGCCGTCGAGGCCGCCGGCGCCCGCGTCGTCGGGCCGGCGATCGCCTGGTACGGCCACGTCCCCGACGCGACGGCGGACGTCGCGGCGGCGTTCCCCGTCGCGGGCCTGCCCCTCGGCCCGGTGACGCCGGCCGGCGGTGAGCCCGTCGCGCCCGTCGAGGTGGTCCCGCTGACCGGCGGCCGGTGCCTGGTCACCGAGCACGTCGGCCCGCACGACGGCGTCGGGGCGTCATGGGACCGCCTGCTCGCGCGGTGGCACGCCGACCACGGCGGGGTCGGCCGCGGCGACTTCTGGGAGGTCCACCGCGTCGGGCGGACGACCGAGCCCGACCCGGCGCGGTGGCGCACGCGGCTCGTCCTGCCGCTCGGCTGAGCGCCCCGCGCGGGTGACCCGCGTCACGCCGCCCCGGTGGAACACCGCCGGGGTCGTCCCGGTTGAGACCGGTGCCGCCCCGGTTCATGACCCCGGGCTCCAACACTCGCCGCCACGAGCGGCCACGCGCCGTGAGGCGTCTGTCGGGGCGGTCGCGACGGGCCGGTGGGTACGCTCACCGGCCCGTCGTCGTCCCCGCGCTCTTCCGGGCGTGCCCGCTCTTCCGGGCCTGCCCGGTGGCTCAGCGGCTGACGAGCTTGAAGAACGTGCTGTCGCTGCCGTCGGCCTTCTGCTTCTGGTACAGGAACGCGAGCTTCGACTCGTCGAACTTCTCGAACCACGCGTCCCAGCCGATGTGCTCGAGCTCGTCCGTGCCGGCGCCGCCGGGGAAGTCGATGCGCAGCACGCCGGGGTCGTCGCCGCCGGCCGTGTCGCGCACGCTCGCGGGCTTCCCGTCGTGCTCCTCCACCCAGCTGCGGATCTCGTCGTGGTCCGTCGTGGTCGTGCTCTCGGAGCTCATCGTCGTCCTCCTGCTCGGGTCGGGATGGGCGGGCCGTCGTGCGCCCGCGCTCGCCACGCTAGGCACGGGCGCGGCGGGCGGCGACCGGACGCGGCCCGTCCGTCGGCGGCCGCGGCGGCGCGCGCCTAGGGTCGGCGCATGTTCACGTTCGCGACGGCGGGACGGCTGCTGGTCGGCGCGGGTGCGGCCGAGGGGGTCGCGGAGGTCGTCGCGTCCTTCGGGCCGGGCGTCCTCGTGGTCGCGGGCGGGTCGGCCGACGTCGCCGCGCTCGCGGGTGCCGGGGACGTCGACGTCGTGCGGCACCGCGGCGAGCCGACGGTGGACGACGTGCGGGCGGTCGTCGCCCGCGCCCGCGAGCTGCGCCCCGACGTCGTCGTCGGCTGGGGCGGCGGGTCCGTCGTCGACGTCGCCAAGGCCGCCGCGGCGCTCGCGCTGTCGGACGGCGACGTGCTCGACCACCTCGAGGTCGTCGGCGCCGGGCGGCCGCTGCCGCCCGGGGCCCTGCCCGTGGTCGCCGTCCCCACGACCGCCGGCACGGGCGCGGAGGTCACCGCGAACGCGCCGGTCCGCGTGCCCGAGCGGGGCGTGAAGGCGAGCCTGCGCGGGCCGACGCTGCTGCCGGCCGTGGCGGTCGTCGACCCGGTGCTCACGCTCGACTGCCCGCCGGGCGTCACCGCGGCGTCCGGCGCCGACGCCCTCACGCAGTGCCTCGAGGCGTTCACCACGCCGCAGGCCACCCCGCTCACCGACCCGCTCGCGCGCGAGGGCCTGCGCCGGGCCGGCCGCTCGCTCGTCCGGGCGCACGCCGACGGCGACGACCTCGACGCGCGCACCGACATGAGCCTGGCCGCGCTGCTGTCCGGCATGGCGCTGGCCAACGCGCGGCTGGGTGCCGTGCACGGGCTGGCCGCGGCGCTCGGCGGGCGGCTGGGCGCGCCGCACGGCGAGATCTGCGCGGCGGTGCTCGCGGCGACGACGGACGCGAACGTGCGCGCGCTGCGGCGCACCGACCCCGACGGCGAGGGGCTGGGTCGGTACGCCGAGGCGGCGGCCGTGCTGACGGGGCGGCCGGGCGCGCGCGCCGAGGACGCGGTCGCGTGGCTGCGGGACACGGTGGGGTCGCTCGGGGTCCGGGGCCTGCGGCAGCTCGGGCTCGGCGACGCGGACGTGGCGGACGTCGCCCGGGACGCGCTCGCCGCGTCCAGCACGCGGGGGAACCCCGTCGTGCTCACCGGTGCGGAGATGGAGGACGTGCTCCGCGCGTCGCTCTGACCCGCCGCCGGCCCGGCGCGGGGACGGCGCGGGGCCGGTGACGGACGCGCGCCGACGCTCCCTGCCGTCGTGTCGGTGGCGGGGTGCAGCATGGGACGGACCGGGGCGTACCGGGCACGCGGTGCGGCTCGACGTCGGTGCGCATCCCGTGCGTGCGCCGGTGCGGACGGGATGCGGTGACCCCGACGAGTTCGGCCCGCGTGGCGGGTCGGTCCCCGGGACGGCGGAGACGGGAGAGGGGCATGACGACGACGATCGAGGCCCATGGGCTGGTGAAGCGGTACGGCGCTGTCGAGGCCCTGCGGGGCCTCGACCTCGAGGTGCCGGAGGGGACGGTGCTCGCGCTCCTCGGCCCGAACGGCGCGGGCAAGACGACGGCGGTCCGCATCCTCACGACGCTGCTGCGCCCCGACGAGGGCACGGCGACGGTCGCGGGCGCGGACGTGCTGCGGGAGCCCGAGGAGGTGCGCCGGCGCATCGGGCTGTCGGGGCAGTCGGCCGCGGTCGACGAGAACCTCACCGGTGCGGAGAACCTCGAGATGATCGGTCGCCTCTACGGCTTCCGGCGACGGCGGGCGGTGGACCGGGCGCGGGAGCTGCTCGACGGGTTCGACCTGTCCGACGCGGGCAACCGTCCGGCGAAGACGTACTCCGGCGGCATGCGCCGCCGCCTGGACCTCGCGTGCGCGCTGGTCGCGACGCCCCGCGTCGTGGTGCTCGACGAGCCGACGACCGGGCTCGACCCGCGCAGCCGGCTCCAGATGTGGGACGTCATCGCGGGCCTCGTCCGCACCGGCACGACCGTGCTGCTCACCACGCAGTACCTCGAGGAGGCGGACCGGCTCGCCGACGACATCGTCGTGATCGACCACGGGCGCGCGATCGCGCACGGCACCGCCGACGCGCTGAAGGCGCAGGTCGGCGGCGAGCGGGTCGAGCTGGTCGTGGCCGACGCGGCCGACCGGGAGGCGGCACGCGCCGCGCTCGCGGCCGTGGCGGCGGGCGACGACGTGCACGACGGCGGCACCGAGCGCAGCCTGTCGGTCGCCGTGCAGGACGGTGCACGCTCCCTGCGGCGCGTGCTCGACCGGCTGGAGACGGACGGCGTCCGGGTGCTCGACGTCGGCCTGCGGCGCCCCACGCTCGACGACGTGTTCCTGACGCTGACGGGACGCACGGCCGAGGACGCGGACCCGTCCGGGCGGCCGCCCGGCGCGCCGCCCGGCGAGGAGCGCGACCTCGTGCCCGCACGCCCCGACACGGCCGGGGAGGTGGCCCGGTGACCACGCTGACCCGGACGTTCACCGACACCCAGGTCGTCGCCAAGCGCAACCTGCTCAAGATCGTGCGGGTGCCCGAGATCCTCGTCGCGGTGCTGATCTCGCCGATCATGTTCGTGCTGCTCTTCGCGTACGTGTTCGGCGGCGCGATCGACCCGGGCGACGGCACGAGCTACCGCGAGTTCCTCATCCCCGGGATCTTCGCCCAGACCGTGGTGTTCGGGGCCACGTTCACCGGCGCCGGCATCGCGGAGGACATGCAGAAGGGCATCATCGACCGCTTCCGGTCGCTGCCCATGTCGCAGTCGGCCGTGCTGGCCGGTCGGACGTTGTCCGACGTCGTCTACAACGTGCTGTCGCTGCTGATCATGGCGCTGACCGGCCTGCTGGTCGGGTGGCGGGTGCGCGGGTCGCTGCTCGACGCCGCGGCCGCGTTCGGGCTGCTGCTCGTGTTCGCGTACGCCGTGAGCTGGATCATGGCGCTCGTCGGCGTGCTCGTGCCGAGCGTCGAGGTCATCAACAACGCGTCGTTCATCGTCATCATGCCGCTCACGTTCGTGTCGAACGCGTTCGTGCCGCTCGAGTCGTTCCCGTCGGCGCTGCGGGTCTTCGTCGAGTGGAACCCGGTGTCGACGTTGACGCAGGCGTGCCGGGAGCTGTTCGGCAACACGAACCCGGCGGCGCCGCCGGTGTCCGACGCCTGGTCGATGCAGAACCCGGCGCTGTACACGCTCGTCTGCGTCGTGGTCATCCTCGTCGTGTTCGCCCCGCTCGCGATCGCGCGGTACCGCCGCACGTCGCGCTGACGGCGGTCGTCGGCGGGTGCCGGACGTCGCCCGGCTCAGGCGTCGACGGCCCCGACCGCGTCGACGACGAGCTGGGCCGCGCGGCGGATCTCGTCGAGCTGCGCGGGCGTCACGCCGAGCCGCTCGACCATCGTCGCCGGGATGTGCTCCGCCTGCGCCCGCAGGGCCCGGCCGGCGTCGGTGAGCTCGATCGCGAGCGTGCGTTCGTCGCCGGCGGCGCGCGACCGCACGACCAGCCCCATGGCGGCGAGGCGCTTGACGATCGGGGACGTCGTCGCGGGCTCGAGGTGCAGCAGGTCGGCGAGCCCGCGCAGCGACAGCGGCCCGTGCTGCCAGAGCGCGAGCATCGCGAGGTACTGCGGGTGCGTGAGGCCCAAGGGCTCGAGCAGGGGACGGTAGAAGGCGACGAGCGAGCGGGCGGCCGCCGAGAGCGTCAGGCACACCTGCGCCTCGACGGCGAGGGGGTCGGCGATGGGCTGGCTCGTCACGGCCCCATGCTAGCCCGGACCGTAAGGGTGCTTATGATGAGTGCGCTAACGATCATCATCCCGGGGAGGCGCGATGGCACGCGGGCGGCGGCTCGACATGACGGACTGGCTCGCGCGCTACCTGCTCGGGCCCGCGTCCGTGGCGCACCCGCGCCGTGCCGGCCGGCGCGCCAACGAGGCGGAGCGGGAGCGCGAGACCGCGCTGCGCTCCGAGTTCGTGCGCGTCCGGGACGCGAGCGGCCGCGTCTACCTCGTCGACCGCGCCACGGCGGAGGCCACGGGCGCGACGCCCGTCGACTGACGCCGGCGGACCGCGACGGCGCGTCCGGGTGTCAGCGTGCGCGGCAGCCGGGGTCGCGGAACCCCCCGACCGTCACGCTGAACAGCTGCACCAGACCCGGGCTCGCGACGCAGCGCAGATCCCGACCCACGCTCGTGCGCAGCACGCTCACGGAGGGCTGCACGTCCACGGCCGTGAGGGATCCCTCGATCGTGGGGCCGCGGCCCCCGCAGGACGACGCCCCCAGCGCGCCCGTCCCCGCCGCGGACGTCAGCAGGACGTCACCGCCCACCGTGCCCTCGCAGACCCGCAGGTTGCTCCAGCGCGCCAGGGTCAGGTCCTCGCCGACGTGGCTCCAGGCGAACGTCATGTCCCCGCCGTGGCCGACGACGTCACCGCGGACCGTCGTGCCCACGACGCGCAGCCACGGCTGGGTGGCGCTCGCCGCCGCGAGGAGGTCGCCGTCGACGGTCGAGTCGTCGAGGATGATGCTCCCGGCCGCCTGCACGGACCCGTGGACGTGCGCGGCGTACGTCGCCAGGCCGGCGCCCCCGGTCAGGTGCACGTCACGCAGCACGATCGTGCCGTCCAGGTAGACGGCGCCCACCGAGACGACGTCGCCCTCCACGACCGACGTGTACAGCCCGAGGTGCGCGCCGGCGTCGACGTGGACGTCCCCGAGCACCTGAACCCCCGTGACGTGGCAGCTGACGTCGCCGACGAGGTCGCCCTCGATGACGTACGTCTGCCCGGGTTCACGCGGCCACGACTCCTGCTCGCTGCACCGGTGCGTCTCCGGAGCGGCCGCCGCCGCAGCCGCCGTCCCGCCACCCGCCGTCCCCGCACCCGTCGCCGCGGCCAGCACGAGTGCCGCCCATGCCGCCCGCACCCGTCGGGGTGCCGTCCGTCCGCCGCCCATGACCGCCCCCTGTCGCGTGCCCCGTCGCCCCGCCAGTGTGCGCGCGGCGACGGGGCGGGACAAGGGTGAGGAACCGGACGTCAGCCGTGCAGCGCTGCCCCGAGGGCAAGGCCCGCCGCTGCGGCGGCGACGCAGGTGGCCAGCGTCCCGCCGGCGTTCAGCACCGCGCGCCGGACCTCCCCGTCCTGCGCCATGCGCACGGTCTCGACCGTCGCCGTCGAGAATGTGGTGAACCCGCCGCAGAACCCGGTGCCGGCCAGGACGAGCGCCGTCGGGCCGACCGCGCCTTCGGCCGCCGCGCCCGTGAGGACGCCCAGCAGCAGCGACCCCGACACGTTGACGAGGACCGTCCCCCACGGGAAGGACGTCCGGACCCGCCCCCGCACCAGCCCGTCGACGACGAACCGTGCTGCCGCCCCGAGCCCGCCGGCGAGCGCGAGCAGCAGCACGGTCACGAGCCGCCCCCGTCGTTGCACCCGGCCGCCCGGTCGCCGGCCGCACCGGTGCCGCGCCGGGCGTCCGCCGCGGACGCGCCGCGCACCCGGCCGCCCACGACGAGCCCGAGCGCGGCTGCGGCGACCCCGGCCACCACGCTGACCAGCCCGTACGCCGCCCCGAGCAGCACGTCGCCGCCGGCCAGCGACCGTTCGACCTCGACGGCGAGCGTGCTGAACGTCGTGAACCCGCCGAGCACGCCCGTGCCGAGCGCCAGGCGCACCGCCCGCGCGCGCGGCGACTCCGGCCCGCGACCGAGCGCCCCGAGCAGCATCCCGAGGGTCAGCGCGCCGACGAGGTTCTCGACCGTCGTCGCGACGGGCCAGCCGCCGTCCTCCCCGCCGGGGAGCGCGGCGTTCAGGCCGTACCGCGCGAGCGTGCCGACCGCGCCACCCGCCGCGACGAGCGCGACGAGGCCGGGTCGCAGGTGCGGCGGACGCCCCGTCCGGTCGGCGTGGGTCCGCACAGGCACCGGGTCAGCCTGCCACCGACCCGGTGCCGGCGACGTCAGACGCGCGCCTCCTCCGCGGGCGCCGCGGCGTCGGCCTCCGCCATGGCGCGCCGCCCGGACGGCAGCCCGACCGCGACCACCACGACGAGCAGCAGCGCGACGCCCGCGGCGACGAGCAGCGACTCGACGCTGTACCGGTCGGCGAGCGGGCCGAACACCGACATGCCGAGCGGCATCGCGACGGCCATGACGATGCCGACGAACCCGAACACGCGCCCCTGCCGCTCGGGCTCGACCTTCTCCTGCAGCACGGTCATGGTCGGCGTCGAGAAGAACGGCACGCCGAGCCCGATGAGGAACATGAAGGCGAAGAACACCCACAGGTTCGTCGAGACGCCGAGGCCGATGTTGAAGAGCGCGAACAGCACGGTCGTGCCGACGACCATCGCGATGCGGTTCTTCAGGCCGCCCCACGTCGCGACGACGATGCCGCCCAGGAGCATGCCGATGCTGAACGCGAGCTCGTTGACGGTCAGCTTCCACACCTCGTCGCCGAACGTGCGCACGATCATCAGCGGCGTGAGGAACGACGGCGCGACGATGAGCACGAACACGACGCCCCACAGCAGCAGCACCCACCGCACGAACGCGTGCGTGGCGACGTACCGGACGCCGCCGACGAGGTCGGCGAGGTACCCGCGGACGCCGGCGACCTGGTCCGTGCGGACCAGCCGCGGCACGGGCACGAGCGTCAGCAGCGCGATCCCGATGAGCGCGGTGACGACGTCGACGAAGAAGATCGCCTCGATCGACGCCGTCGCGTAGAGCCCGGCGGCCACCGCGGGCGCGATCAGCATCATCGCGGACTGGATCGTCTGGTTGATGCCGTTGACCCGCATGAGCTTCTCGGTCGGGACGATCTGCGGCAGCAGCGACGACACCGCGGGCGTCTGGATGCCTGCGCCGGCGGACCGGATCGCCGACACCAGGTACAGCAGCCACAGGTCGTCGTAGCCGGACAGCATGATCAGCGCGAGCGCGAGGGTGCTGGCCGCGATCGTGGCGTCCGCGCCGATGATGAGCTTCTTGCGGTCGAGCCGGTCCGCCCAGACGCCGCCGAACACCGACACGACCGCCTGCGGCAGGAAGCCGACGACCGCGTAGATCGCCATCACGGAGCCGGACCGCGTCTCGAGCGTGAGGTGCCACATGATCGCGTACTGCACGAGCATCGAGCCGAGCAGCGACGACGTCTGCCCGGCGAGGAACACGCCCGTGTCGCGCCGCCAGCGCGGACGCTCCGCCTCCGTCAGCGGCGCCTGCGCGAGCGCGACGTCGGGGTCGTGCTGGGCGCTGTCGTGCGGGGGCGCACCGGGCGCGGGGGAGTCGGGGGCCGGCGGCTCGGGCGCGGACGGGGTGGGGGCAGACATGGCGCGTCCTTCGGGGGTACGAGGGTGTCGGTGTGTGCAGACCGTCCCCGCGCGCCAACTCATCGGGGGGCGGAGGTGCGTCCAGCCTGGCGGGGCCCGGGCGGGCGTGTCACGCGCTTTGGGCCGTCGGGCGCCGGCGCGCGGTGACCACGGGATGAGACGCGGATGAGAGTTCCGTGGGTGGCGCGCGGCCCTGGGCGGGGCGTGGACCCCCGATCCCGGGTGAACACGCGGGCGACACGCGGCGCATGCCCCCACGTGTCCCGATCCGGGCGCGACGTCCGGGACCTGACGCCCTGGCACCGGCCCGACACTGCCCCTAACGTTGCGCAAGTGACTGAGAACCGTGTCAACGGCACCGCACCCGTGACGGCCCCGCAGCACTCGGTCGAGGGTTTCGTCAAGGAGTTCCTCGGCGAGCTCCACTTCGGCCAGGGCGTCACGCTCGCGCGCGCGAGCGTGAACGACCAGTACCTCGCGCTCGCGCGGACGGTGCGGCAGTACCTCATGGCCCGCTGGATGGAGACGGCCCGCCGCCAGTACGACGCCCAGGCGAAGACGGTCGCGTACCTGTCGGCGGAGTACCTGCTCGGCCGCCAGCTCGACAACGCGCTCGTCGCCACGGACATGGCGGAGATCGTCGACGAGGGCCTCGCGTCCCTCGGCATCGACCTGGCGACGCTGCGCGAGCAGGAGGTGGAGCCGGGCCTCGGCAACGGCGGCCTCGGGCGCCTCGCCGCGTGCTTCGTCGACTCGCTCGCGACGATGAGCGTGCCCTGCATCGGGTACGGCATCCGCTACGAGTACGGCATCTTCCGCCAGACGTTCGTCGACGGCTGGCAGGTCGAGCAGGCCGACACGTGGCTCGAGCTGGGCGCGCCGTGGGAGTTCCCGCACCCGGAGCACGCGGTCACCGTGCACTTCGGCGGGTCCACCGAGACGTACACCGACGACGACGGCGTCGAGCGCACCCGCTGGGTGCCGGCGTGGGACGTGCTCGGCGTGCCCTACAACTACATGGTCCCGGGCTTCCAGAACGGCCGCGTGAACACGCTGCGGCTGTGGAGCGCGCGCGCCACCAAGGCGTTCGACCTGCAGATCTTCAACTCCGGCGACTACGCCGAGGCCGTGCGCGCGCAGACGTTCGCCGAGAACATCTCCAAGGTCCTGTACCCGGAGGACTCGACGCCGCAGGGCAAGGAGCTGCGCCTGCAGCAGCAGTACTTCTTCGTCGCCTGCTCGATCCGCGACTTCGTCGACAACGTGCTGCCGGCGGACTTCGACCTGCGGAACCTGCCCGAGCGGGTCATGTTCCAGCTGAACGACACGCACCCCGTCATCGGCGTGCCCGAGCTCATGCGCATCCTCGTCGACGAGAAGAAGTTCGCGTGGGACGAGGCGTGGGCGATCACGCAGAAGTGCTTCGCGTACACCTGCCACACGCTGCTGCCCGAGGCGCTCGAGGTGTGGTCCGTCGAGCTCATGGGGCGCCTGCTGCCGCGGCACCTCGAGATCATCTACCGGATCAACGAGGAGTTCCTCGCGCAGGTCCGCGAGCAGTACCCGAACGACGAGCTGCGGCTGCGCCGGATGTCGATCATCGCGGAGCACCCCGAGCGATCCGTGCGCATGGCGTACCTCGCGACGATCGCGGGCGCCAAGGTCAACGGCGTCGCCGCGCTGCACTCGCAGCTGCTGCGGGACAACGTGCTGCCCGACTTCTCGGAGCTGTGGCCCGACAAGTTCACCAACGTCACCAACGGCGTCACGCCGCGCCGGTTCATCCGGCTCGCGAACCCGGCCCTGTCGGACCTCATCACCGACGCCGTCGGCCCCGGCTGGCTCACCGACCTCGAGCGGCTGCGCGAGATGGAGCCGCTCGCCGACGACCCCGAGTTCCGCGAGCGCTTCCGCGCGGTGAAGGCGGCGAACAAGCAGCGCCTCGCCGACGTGCTCGCGCGCCGCGACGGCATCGAGCTGCGCACCGACGCGATGCTCGACGTCATGGTCAAGCGCCTGCACGAGTACAAGCGCCAGACCCTCAAGGTCCTGCACATCGTGTCGCTGTACGAGCGCATCCTCAGCGGCGAGCTCGACCCCACGTCGATCCCGCCGCGGGTGTTCGCGTTCGGCGCCAAGGCCGCACCCGGCTACAAGATGGCCAAGCAGATCATCGGCCTCATCAACCACGTCGGGGCGACGGTCAACACCGACCCCCGTGTGCAGGGCGCCCTCACCGTCGTCTTCCCGCAGAACTACAACGTGACGCTCGCGGAGAAGCTGATCCCCGCCGCCGACCTGTCCGAGCAGATCTCGCTCGCCGGCAAGGAGGCGTCCGGCACGGGCAACATGAAGTTCGCCCTCAACGGCGCGCTGACGATCGGCACGGACGACGGCGCGAACGTCGAGATCCGCCAGCTCGTCGGCGACGACAACTTCTTCCTGTTCGGCCTGCTCGAGCCCGAGGTCGCCGAGCTCCAGGCCGCCGGGTACGAGCCGTCGAAGTACTACGAGGAGAACCCCACGCTGCGGCGCGCGATCGACCTCATCGCGTCCGGCGCGTTCTCGCCCGACGACAAGCGCGTGTTCGAGCCGATCGTGTCGAACCTGCTCACCGAGGACCGCTTCCTCGCGCTCGCCGACTTCCAGGCGTACCTCGACGCGCAGGACCGCGTCGACGCCGCCTACCGGGACGTCGACGGCTGGACGCGGTCGGCGATCCTCAACGTCGCGCGCTCGGGCTTCTTCTCGTCCGACCGGTCGATGTGGGACTACATCGACCGGATCTGGCACACGCAGCCGGTGGTCGCGCGGTGACGCACGCAGGTGCTGCGCGGTAGCGCTCACCCCCTCCACCGCGGCCACACCCCCCCCCTACCCCGCGTGCGGGCCGGCCGCCGCGCAACATCCAC
>NZ_JBHUZW010000075.1:0-18439 GCF_042667215.1 Cellulomonas sp. NPDC057328
GCCTCGCCGCGCCGCCCGGTGCCACCGGCTCAGGTCGTCTCGCGCACGACCAGGTGGATCGTCGCCTCGTCGTCGGGCTCGGGGACGCCCAGCTCCGGCCTCAGCCGGCGCAGCACGTGGCGTCCCAGCGCGACGCCGACGTCGTCGTTGTGCACGTGCACCGTCGTGAGCGCCGGGCTCACCAGACGCGCGAGCGGCAGGTCGTCCACGCCGACGACGGCCACGTCCGCGGGCGCGGACAGACCGGCCAGGCGCATGCCGGCGGACACGGCGAGCGCGACGTGGTCGTTGAACGCGCAGACGCCGGTCACGGGGTCGGCGCGGTCGCGCAGGCGGTCCACGGCACGCCGTGCGGCGTCGGCGTACAGCGGCGTCTCGACGACGAGCGGCGCGGGCAGCCCGTGGCGCGCGCACGCGTCGCGCACGCCCTCGATGCGGCCGGCCATGAGCTGCCCTGCCAGCGCGTCGTCCGTCGCGGCGTAGGCGAGGCGCCGGCGGCCGCGCGCGATGAGGTGCTCGGCCTGCATGCGCCCGATCTCGTCCTGCGGGATGCGCATGACGTGCCCGTCGATGCCGTCGAGCGACACGCCGACGACAGGCACGTCGCGCTCGGCGGCCGCGGCGACCTCGTCCGGGGAGAAGGCACCGATGTCCGCGACGGCGACCGGTGTCAGCGAGCGCAGCACCGCTCGCAGGTCGCGCCCGTCGCGCCGTTGGTAGACGGTCGTGTAGCCGTGCGGCTGGACCGTGCGCGCCAGGCCGCCCAGGATCGCGACGGTCGCGTCCCCGACCGGGACGTCGGCGACCACGACGAGCACGGTGTCGGTCCTGCCGGCGCGCAACGCGCGGGCGGCGGCGGACGGCGTGTACCCCAGCTCGGTCGCCGCGTCGCGCACCCGGGCGCGCGTGTCGGGGCTGATCGTCTGCCCCGGCGTGTCGTTGAGGACGTAGCTGACGGTGCTCTGGGAGACGCCCGCCCGGCGGGCGACGTCTCGTGAGGTCACACGAGCGCTGGACATCTGGTGCTCCTGTCACGCAGCAGCCCGCGTTCTGAGCCGGTGACACTGTGGCACGTTCATACCGGTATGTCGCGCCGGGCCGCGGGCGCGTCCGCCGGTGCACGGACGCGCCGGCGGCGGCCCCGGGTTGCGGCACGCGGGCAGCACGCTTCACTGAGCCCTGTGAGAGCGATGACGACGGCCCTGGTGAGCGGCGTGCTGGCGGTCGCCGTGGCGGGGTGCGGCGTCACCGTGCCGTCCGACCCCGACGGCACCCTCGATCGCGTGCGGGGCGGGCAGCTGCGGGTCGGCGTGACGCCGAACGCACCGTGGACCGAGCTGCCCGCCGGCGAGGACGGAGCGCCCGCGGGTCTGGAGGTGGACCTGGTCACGGGGTTCGCCGAGCACCTGGGCGCGGACGTCGACTGGGAGGTCGGCAGCGAGGAGGAGCTCGTGGGGGCCCTCGAGGACGGGGACGTCGACGTCGTCGTCGGGGGGCTGACCGCGCGCTCGCCGTGGGCGTCGCGGGCCGCCCTCACACGCCCGTACGTGACGGTGCCGGGGGAGCGCGGCGAGGAGGAGAACCACGTGATGGCGACGCGGACGGGGGAGAACGCGTTCCTCGTGGAGCTCGAGCGCTACCTGATCGCGCAGGACGTGCAGGCGAACCTCGGCGGCCTGCGGTGAGCGCCGCGTTCGGTGCCACGCAGCTGCCCGAGGAGCAGGAGCGCGCGCTGCGCCGGGCCGTGCGGCTGGCGTGGGGGACGCTGGGCTTCCTCGCCACGGCGATCGTCCTCATGTACGTCGTCATGGGCAGCTCGCAGGCGATGCGCACGGCGTGGGCCGAGGACCTGCTCTCCCTGATCCCGCCGGTCGCGTTCCTCGTCGCCGTGCGGGTCACGCGCCGCCGCCCGTCGCCGGGGCACCCCTACGGCTACCACCGCTCGGTGGGGGTGGGCCACCTCGTCGCGGGGACGGCGCTGCTGACGATGGGGTTGCTCCTGGTGTGGGAGTCGGCGTCGTCGCTGCTCGCGCAGGAGCACCCGCCCGTGGGCGTCATGGTGGTGCTCGGTCACCCCGTGTGGTCCGGGTGGCTGATGATCGCCGCGCTCGCCTACACCGCCGTGCCGCCCGTGCTGCTGGGTCGCGCCAAGCTGCCGCTCGCGCGGACGCTGCACGACCGGGTGCTGCACGCGGACGCGGACATGAACCGCGCCGACTGGATGACCGCCGTCGCCGGCATCGTCGGCGTGCTCGGCATCGGCGTGGGCCTGTGGTGGGCGGACTCCGCCGCGGCGCTCGTGATCTCGTCGTCGATCCTCAAGGACGGTGTGACCAACGTCCGCACCGCCGTGCGCGCCCTCATGGACGCGCGGGCGACCACCGTGGACGGCAGCGACGTCCACCCGCTGGTCGGGCGGGTCGAGGAGCACCTCGCCGCGGTCCCGTGGGTCCGGGAGGGCGGTGTGCGCCTGCGGGACGAGGGCCACGTGTTCCACGCCGAGTGCTTCGTGGTGCCCCGCGACGGCACGACGCCGTCGCTGCAGGCGCTCGCCGACCTCGGCGGGTCCGTGTCGGCCCTCGACTGGAAGTTGCGCGACGTCGTCGTGGTCCCGGTGCCCGAGCTGCCGGGCGAGCTCCTGCCCCAGGTCACCGGCGACGGGCCGCCGGACCGGAGCCGGGTCGGCGACGACAGGGCCGGGCACGACGCGGGCTGACCGCGACGTGCCCGGCACGCGCCTCAGCGCGCGACCCGCAGCTCCTGCACCAGCGGGCACTGGAACGGGTCGCGCGCCTTGAGCCCGACCTCGTTGAGGTAGCGCACGACGATGCCGTAGGAGCGCGCGAGCGTCGTCTCGGTGTAGGTGATGCCGCGCTCGGCGCAGAACTGCTTGACCATCGGCCGCACCTGGCGCAGCGCCGGGCTCGGCATGCTGGGGAACAGGTGGTGCTCGACCTGGTGGTTGAGGCCCCCCATGAACACGTCGACCCAGCGCCCGCCCGTGATGTTGCGGCTGAGCAGCACCTGGCGGCGCAGGAAGTCGATCTTCATCGACTCGGGGACCATCGGCATGCCCTTGTGGTTGGGCGCGAACGAGGCGCCCATGTAGACGCCGAACACGCCGAGCTGCACGCCGAGGAACGCGAACGCCATGCCGACGGGCAGCAGCCAGAACACGAGCGCGAGGTACCCGCCCAGGCGCAGCGTCACGAAGGCGATCTCGACGGGACGGCGCTTGACCGGGCCCCGTCCGAAGATCGTCTTGACGCCGGAGACGTGCAGGTTCAGGCCCTCGAGCAGCAGCAGCGGGAAGAAGAACCAGCCCTGCCGCTTGGCGAACCACGCCGCGAGGCCGGTGCGCGTCTTCGTCAGGTTCTCCGTGGTGAAGACCAGCACGCCGGGCTCGATGTCCGTGTCGACGCCGAGCGTGTTCGGCTTCGCGTGGTGCCGGCTGTGCTTGTGGTTCCACCAGCCGTAGCTCATGCCGGCGTACAGGTTGGCGATGACGAGGCTCGCCCAGTCGTTCCACTTGCCGGACTTGAAGATCTGGCGGTGGGCCGCGTCGTGGCCGAGGAACATGACCTGGCCCAGCACGACCGCGAGCGCGACGGCCACGAGGAGCTGCCACCACGTCGGCCCGAGCAGCACGAACGTCGTCACCAGGCCCACCAGCAGGAGGGTCAGCACCACGAACCGCGTCCAGTAGTGCGCGTAGCGGCGGCGCATGAACCCCGCCTCCTGCACCATCCGGGTCAGCTCCGTGAAGTCGCTGATGTGGCGGTCGCGGCGCGGGCGCCCGCTCCCGCCGCCGGCGGGTTCCGTGGCGATGTCGTGCGTGGTCGTCATGGGGCACCTTCGACGGGTCGGGGCTGGGCACGCGCGGTGCGTGCGGGCCGATCTTCGCAGACGCGGCTGTGCGCCGCAGGTGGGTGCACCCACCGGGCGCGCCGACCCCGGGGGGCGCGACGGCCGTCGGCGTGGTGCCGGTGCCGGTGGCCGCCACCACGTCGGCAGGCGCCGTGGCAGCGGGGAACCGGCGCGGCCGTTCGCCGGGCGCCGCCCGCGGGGCGCTGTGACGCTGGAGCCACGAGCGACGGTGTCCGGAGGTGGGCGCCTCGTCCCAGCGCCATCGGGAGCACCCGTCCATGTCCTTCGCCCCCACCCACCCGCGCACCCCGTCGGCGGCCGCCGTCCCGGCGTTCGCGGTGGCCGCGCCCGGCGTCCGCACCGTCGGCGTCGAGGAGGAGCTGCTCCTCGTGGACCCGCGCACCGGGCGCACCGTCGCGGCCGGCCCCGCCCTGGCCATGGCGCCGCGTCCCGGTGGCGTCGGTGCGTCGCCGGTCGCGCTCGAGGGCGTCGTCGTCCCGCTCGAGACCGAGCTCCAGCAGGAGCAGGTCGAGACCGCGACACCGCCGCGTACCTGCATGGCCGAGGTGACGGCCGACCTGCGGCGGCTGCGCCGTGCGGCGGACGCCGCCGCGCAGGACGTCGGCGCCCACGTGGCCGCCCTCGCGACCTACCCGCTGCCGGTGGCACCGGTCCTCACGCCCAACCCGCGCTACGAGGCCATCCGCGCGCAGATGGGGCTCACGTGCGCCGAGCAGCTCACCGGCGGCTGCCACGTGCACGTGGGCGTCGCCTCGGACGAGGAGGGCGTGGCGGTGCTCGACCGCATCCGGCCCTGGCTCCCCGTGCTCACCGCGGTCGCGACGAACTCCCCGTTCTGGCGCGGCGCCGACACCGGCTACGCGGGCTACCGCACGCAGGCCTGGTACCGCTGGCCCGGGACGGGGCCGTGCGACCCCTTCGGGTCCGCCGCCGGCTACCACGCGGCCGTGGCCGAGCTGCTCGCCACCGGGACCCTGCTCGACGAGGGGATGGTCTACTTCGACGCCCGCCTGTCGGCGCACTACCCGACGGTGGAGGTCCGGGTGCCCGACGTGTGCCTCGACGTCCAGGACACGGTCCTCGTCGCGGCGCTGACCCGCGCGCTCGTCGACACCGCGGCGGCCCGGTGGCGTGCCGGCGAGCCGATCCCGGCCGACCCGACGCCCGTGCTGCGGATGGCGGTCTGGCGCGCGAGCCGCTCGGGCCTCGAGGACGACCTCGTGCACCCGCGCACGCACCGACCGCGGCCGGCCGGCGAGGTGCTCGCGGCGCTCGTCGACGACGTGCGCGCGGCGCTCGACGCGAACGGCGACCTGCACCTCGTCGAACGGGGCGTCGAGCGCGTGCTGACGCACGGCACGGGTGCGCGGCACCAGCGCGCGGTCGCGCGCGCGAGCGGGCGCCTGGAGGACGTGGTGGCGGACGCGGCGGAGCGGACCCTCGCCTGACCGTCCGGCGCCGCGCGGCCGCCGCCCGCGGCGCCGCGACCGGCCGGGCGCGGACGGGCCCGGGGTGCGTGTGCGCACCTCAGCGCGGGGCGACGACCGCCCACACGTGCTTGGTCGTACGCGTCGCGTACCAGCCGACGTCGTCGGCGAGGCGGCGGGCGATCATCAGACCGAAGCCCCCGTCGCCCGGCGCACGGCTGCCCGCGACGACGGGCCGCGTCGCGGTGTCGTGGTCCGCGACGTCGAGGACGAACACCGTGCCGTCGGTGCGCAGCTCGATCTCGGCGGGGGCACGCCCGTGCCGCAGCGCGTTGGTCGCCAGCTCGGAGACCAGCAGGGCGACCTGGTCGGCGGTGCGGCGGGGCGCGCGCGAGCGCTCCACGTGCGCGGCCACGGCGTCGTGCACGGCGTGGCGCAGGCCGGTCAGGCCGGACAGGTCGTCCAGGCGCCAGCGGCCGAGCCGGCGCAGGCCGCGCGGCGGGCGGCTGCTGGGCAGCGCGTGGTCGAGCGTCGCTCGTCGGTCCGCCATCGCCTCACCCGTCCGCCGACGGACGGCGGTCCGGCGTGCCGCCGGTGGGCGCGTCGGGGAGCAGCGGCGAGGCGTCGGCCGCGAGGTCCGCCGGCGTGCGGCGCGGCCCGGCCTCGGCGGGGCGCGGCCGGTCCTCGGGGTGCGCGCGGACCGCGAGCAGCGCGACGTCGTCCTCGCTGCTCGACGCCAGGTCGGCGATGAGCCGGTCGCACAGCTCCTCGAGCGGCGACGCGGCGAGGGCCTCGGCGGCCGCGCGCAGGCGTTCGAGGCCGACGCTCAGCCGCTCGCCGCGACGCTCGACGAGCCCGTCGGTGTAGAGCAGCAGGGTGGACCCGGGGCGGATCTCCACCGTGTGGTCGTGCCGCTCGTTGTGCGCGCGCAGGCCGAGGAGCAGGTCGGCGGGGCGCGTGAGCAGCTCCGCCGTACCGTCCGGGTGCAGCAGGAGCGGCGGCAGGTGCCCGGCGTTCGACCAGCGCAGCAGGCGCAGGCCCTGCGCCGCGAGGTCTGCGGGCTGCTCGACCGTGGCGAGGATGCCCGTGCTGATCGCGCCGACGGCCAGGTCGTGGATCGCCCAGTCCAGCGACGCGAGGATCTGCGCGGGCGTGCGCACGACGGCGTGCGCGCCGCCGCGCAGCACGTTGCGGATCTGCGCCATCGACACGGCCGCGCGCAGGTCGTGGCCCGTGACGTCGCCGATGACGAGGCACGTGCGGCCGTCCCGCACGAGGAACGCGTCGTACCAGTCGCCGCCGATCTGCGCGCCGGTCGCCGCGGGCACGTAGCGCGCGACGAGGTGCAGGTGGTCCGGCTCCGGCAGCTCGGTGAGCAGGCTGCGTTGCAGCTCCTCGGCGAGGTCGCGGCGCGCGGCGTGCAGGTGCGCGTTGTCGAGCGCGAGCCCCACCTGCGCGCCGACCTCGCGCAGCGCGGTGAGGTCGGCCTCGGTGAACGGGCCGCGTGCCGCCGTGCGACCCAGCGTGAGCAGGCCGCGCGTGTGGCCGCGCCCCCGCAGCGGGAGCACGACGACGGCCTCGGGTGCGAGGCGCGTGAGCAGCTCGTGGGCCGGGCCCTCCTGCACGAGGTCGCCCGGTGCCGGCAGCCCGGTCCGCAGCGCCTGCGGACCGCCGGCCATCACCTGCGCGACGAGGGACGTGCGCGTCAGGGCGGGGACCCGGACCGCGCGGTAGTCGTCGAGGACCGGCTGCAGCCTCGGGTCGGCGTGCCGGGCGGCGACGTCGTGCAGCCGCTGCTGCCAGCCGCCGTGCCCCTCGTCCAGCAGGCTCGCGATCGCGAAGTCGGCGACGGCGGGCACGAGGTGGGGGAGGACGGCCTCGAGCGCCTGCACCGGGTCCAGCACCTCCACGAGCTCGGCGGCGACCGCCGCCAGCAGCTCCGAGCGCGCCCGTGCCTGCTGCGCCAGCTCGAGCGCACGGCGACGCTCGGTGACGTCGGTGAAGTACGCCGCCACGCCACCGCGCTCCGGCACGGCACGCACCTCGTACCAGGCGTCCAGCGGCGCCGGGTAGTACGCGTCGAACACGACGGGCTCGCCCGTCGCGGCCACGGCCCGGTAGCTGCTCTCGAAGTCCGTGCCCACGGCCGCAGGGAACAGCTCCCACACGTCGCCGCCGAGGAGGCGCTCGCGCGTGCTGCCGAGGATCCGCTCCGCCTCCGCGTTGACGTACCCGAAGCGCCAGCGCGGGTCGAGCCAGAAGTACGCGACCGTCATGTCCTCGAGGATCTGCTGGACGCGTTCCTCGCCCGCGCGCAGCGCCGTCGTGTCGGTCGTGACCCCGATGACCTGCTCGGCGCGTCCCGACGGTCCCGCCAGGGCGCGCCCGCGGGCGTTCAGCCAGCGCAGCGTGCCGTCGGGCCGCAGGACGCGGAACTCGGCCTCGTACACGCCGCACGCGGCGACGGCCGCGTCGAGCGCCGCGGAGACGGGGGCGACGTCGTCCGGGTGCAGGCGCGCGGTGAACGCGTCGATCGTGCCGCCGAACGACGCGCTGTCGTACGCGAAGACCTCGAGCAGCGACGCGTCCCAGTGCAGCGCGCCCGTCGCGAGGTCCCACTGGAACGTGCCGAGCCCGGCGGCGTGCGCCGCGGCGTCGAGCAGCGCGAGGCGGTCCACGCGCGCGTACTCGCGGTCGAGCGCGTCGACCTCCAGCTGCGTCGCCGCGGCACCGGCCAGGTGCTCGAGCGTCGCGACGTCCTGCGCCGTCCAGGCGCGCGGCGCCGGCTGGTAGACGCACAGCGCGCCGACCACGCGCCGGTCGTCGCCCCGCAGCGGGACGCCGAGGTAGGCACCGACGCGGCCGTCCGCCACGGCCGCGGAGGCCGCCACCCGGTCGTCGGCGGACACGTCGGCGACGACGAGCCGCTCGCCGACGGCACCGACGCGGGCGCAGAGCGACTCCTCGAGCGACGTGCGCGTCCCCACGCGGCCGGGGCGCGGGTCGACCGCGCCCACGACCACCCGCTCGTCGGTGAGCAGCGACACCTCCGCCGACGGGGTTCCCAGCAACCGCCCCGCGAGCTCGACGAGCGCCTGCAGCGCGCCGCCGCCCGCCTCCGCCCGCAGCATGCGCCGCGCCGCCGCCGTGCGGGCCACGTCGGCCGTCAGCCGCCGCGCCGCCGCGGTGTCCGCCGCCGACGCCTCGTGAGCGCCGGCCACCGGCTCCTGCATGTGCGTGTCTCCTCCACCGGACGTCGCCCGTCTCCCGCGCCGGTCGGCGCCCCGGGTGCGGCGCGCGTCGGTGCTCCCGTCCGTCGTGCCGCCGCACATCATCCCCCGGACAGGCGGGGGTGCGCGCCCGGCGGCGGGTGAGGTGTGCCCGCGCGCGGCCCGGCGCGCCGCACGTGATGATGCGAGACATGCGCATCGCCGTCACCGGGGGATCCGGCAAGCTGGGCAGGACCGTCGTCGCCACGCTGCGCGAGGCCGGCCACGCCGTCACCAACCTCGACGTCGTGGGGGAGCGTGGTCCCGGCTTCGTCCGCGTCGACCTCACCGACCACGGGCAGGCGCTCGACGCCCTGGCCGGCGTCGACGACCAGCACGACGGCCTCGACGCGGTCGTGCACCTCGCGGCGATCCCGGCACCCGGGATGCTGCCCGACGCGGAGACGTTCCGCGTGAACGTCCTGTCGACCTACCACGTGCTGCAGGCGGCGCGACGCCTGGGCGTCAGCACGGTCGTCCTGGCCTCGAGCGAGACCGTGCTCGGCCTGCCGTTCGAGACGCCGCCGCCGTACGTCCCCGTCGACGAGGAGTACCCGGGGCGCCCGGAGACGGCGTACTCGCTGAGCAAGCTGCTGGGCGAGACCATGGCCGACCAGATGACGCGCTGGGACCCCGCACTGCGGATCGTGTCGCTGCGGTTCTCCAACGTCATGGACCCCGAGGACTACGCGCAGTTCCCGTCCTTCGACGCCGACGCGACGCAGCGGCGCTGGAACCTGTGGGGCTACATCGACGCGCGCGACGGCGCGACGGCGGTGCAGCGGGCGCTGGAGGTCACCACGCCCGGCCACCACGTCTACGTCATCGCCTCGCCCGACACCGTGATGCGCCGGCCCAACGCGGAGCTGCTCGCGGAACAGTTCCCCGACGTGCCCGTCCGTGGGGACGTCGGCGAGCACGACACGCTGCTGTCCATCGCGAAGGCGCGGCGCGAGCTCGGCTGGGAGCCGCGGCACAGCTGGCGCGACGAGGTCTGACGCGCCGGCGGCGCGTCGAGGGGTGGCGTCCGCGGCGCCGGAGGCGTAGAGAGGGACGACCACCCCGCCTCGAGGTCAGGACGCTGCGATGGAGCAGAGCACCCGACGTCCCCCGCTGCGCCGCGCCGTCGTCGCCGCGCTCGCCCTGGGCCTGCTGGCCGGTGGCCCGCCCGCCGCCGCGGCGCCCGACCGGCACGGCGGCCCGCGCCCCGCGCCCGGCCCGACGACGTACACGAATCCCGCGAGCGCCGGCGTCGCCGACACGTACGCCGACCCGGCGGTCGTGCGCGGGCAGGACGGCTGGTGGTACGCGTACGGCACGACCGACCCGCTCCGCGAGGGCGAGGGCGTGCGGCACCTGCTGCCGATCTCGCGCTCGCGCGACCTCGTCGCGTGGGAGTACGTCGGCGACGCCTTCATGGAGGGCACCCTCCCGGCGTGGGCCGACACGCACCCAGACCGGCGCGCCGCGCTGTGGGCGCCCGACGTCCGGTACGTCGACGGCGAGTACCGCCTGTACTACGTCGTCACGCAGACGACGGTGACGGCCGGGGCGAACGACAGCGCGATCGGTGTCGCGACGGCGCCCACGCCCACGGGACCGTGGACCGACGCGGGGGACCCCGTGGTCGACCCGCGCCCCGGCGCCGGCGGACCCGACGACTTCCTGTGGACCTTCGACCCGCACCACGTGGCGACGCCCGACGGCCGCGAGCACCTGTTCCACGGCTCCTACTACGGCGGCATCTGGGTCACCGAGCTCGACGAGACGGGCACCGAGGCCGTCGGCGCGCCCGTGCAGGTCACGATCGACAACAAGTACGAGGGCGCGTACGTCGTGCACCGCGACGGGTTCTGGTACCTCTTCGCGTCGTCGGCGAACTGCTGCGCCGGGCCGACGACGGGGTACGCCGTCCACGTCGGCCGGTCCGCGTCGCTCACCGGCCCGTACGTCGACCGCGAGGGCGTCCCGCTGCTGGAGTCCCGCGCCGGCGGCACGCCGGTGCTCGCGCCGAACGGCAACCGGTGGGTCGGCACGGGGCACAACGCCGTCGCGACCGACCTGTCCGGCCAGGACTGGATCGTCTACCACGCGATCGACCGCGAGGACCCCTACCTGGACGGCACCGACGGCATCAACGAGCGCCCCATGCTGATCGACCGCCTCGACTGGGTCGACGGCTGGCCCGTCGTCCGCGGCGGCGCCGGCGCGTCGCAGGACGCGCAGCCCGGCCCCACCACGGGCGGGCGCCTCGTCACCGGGTTCGAGCGCGGGATCCGCGACCCGTGGCGCGGGGAGGCGTGGCGCACCGTCACCGGCGACCCGCAGGGCGGCCCGCACGCGCTCGCCCGGCGTCCGGGCGCGCTCGTCACGCGGCAGGCCCTCGCCGGGCCGGTGCGCGTCGAGGCCGACGTGCGCCTCGACGCGGGCGCCGCGGGCGGGGTGGTCGCCGGGGCGGACGCCGGCAGGTCCGGCGGCCGGCACGACGGCCTCGACGCGGCGACCGGTACGGACGACGGCGTCGACCGCGGGCGCGGCGGTTGGCGCGACCCGGCGGTGACCGCGGTCGTCGACCCCGCCGCCGGCGTGCTGCGCCTGCGCAGCGGCCGCACCGAGGCCACGGCGCCCCTGCCGCCCGGCGTCGACTGGACCACGTGGCACGCGCTCGTCCTCGAGGTGGACGGTCGCGGGGCGCGCGCCGAGCTGAGCCACGCCCGCCTCGGCGACCCGTTCGCCGTCGCGACGCTCGACCTCGCGCGGCGCACGCGGGGCGGCGCCGCCGGCGCGGTCGCGCTCACCCCCGGCGTGCACGTCGACGACCTCAGCGCCGTGCCGCTCGCGTCCCCGCCGCCCGCACCGCAGCCGCTGCCCGCCCCGGGGACGCTCGTCGACGACGTCACCTTCGACGACGGCACCGGCGCCGGCTGGACCGCCGTGCGCGACCCCCGGGTCACCACCGCGGACGGCGACCTCGTCTGGCCGGTCGAGCAGGCCGACCTCGTCGGCCCCGGCGGCACCGCGGGACTCCTCCTGCGCGACGTGCCCGCCGGCGACTGGACCGCCGAGACGGTCGTCCGTGTCGACCTCGGCGAGGACACGATCCGCAACTACCAGCAGGCAGGCCTCGTCGTGCACGCCGACGACGACCTGTTCGCCCGGCTCTCGCACGTCGCGATCTGGAACACCCGGCAGACCGAGTTCGGGCACGAGCGCGTCTACGCCGGCCGCACGCAGTACGGCGGCACCATCGTCGGCCCGCCCGCGGAGCGCACCTGGCTGCGCCTCGTGCACCGCACCGACGACGCCGGCGAGCACGACGTGCGCGCCCTCACGAGCACCGACGGCCGCACGTGGGTCGCGGGCGGGGTGTGGACGTTCCCCGCCGGCACCGACCTGCGCGTCGGCCTCGCCGCGCACGGCTGGAACGGCACCGATCCGCGCGCGGTCGCGCGCTTCGAGCACCTGCGCATCTGGCAGGACTGACGCCGCCGGCGCGCCGCCCCGACGCCGCCCGGAACCCTGGGCCGCACGGGGGATCACCCCCGCACGGCGTGCCGTCCCCCCGCGTGTCGCCTACCGTCGGAGGAATGTTGGACGGTGCGTCAGGTCGGTCGCGCGCCCCGGCGACCCCCGGTGCGGCCGACGGGACGGCCGAACCCGTCGTCCTCGCGCACCGCTACCGGCTGCAGGAGGTGATCGGCCGCGGCGGCTCCGGCACCGTCCACCGGGCCCTCGACCAGCTGCTCGGCCGCGACGTCGCCGTCAAGGTCCTGCCCGCCGTCCCGCGCGGCAGCGACGAGCTCCTGCGGCACGAGGCGGAGATCGCCGTCCTCGCGCGGCTGCGCCACCACGGCCTCGTCCGGCTCTTCGACGCCGAGTCCCTCCCCGTCGGCGAGGACCTCGTCCAGGCCTACCTCGTCATGGAGATCGTCCGCGGGCCCAGCCTGGGCGAGCGCCTGCGCACCGGACCGCTGACCGTGCGCCAGACCGCCGCCGTCGGGCGCGCCGCGGCGGACGCGCTCGCGGTGGTGCACGCCCAGGGGATCGTGCACCGCGACGTGAAGCCGGGCAACGTGCTGCTCGTCGACGACGACTGCCTCGACGAGCCCGACGACGTGCACGAGTGGCTGCCCGCCCGGCTCGTCGACTTCGGCATCGCCCGCCTGTCGGCGGCCACCCGCCTCACCGCCACGGGCACCGTCCTCGGCACCGTCGCGTACCTCAGCCCCGAGCAGGCGGTGGGCGGCGAGATCGGCGCCCCCGCCGACGTGTACGCGCTCGGGCTCGTGCTGCTCGAGGCGGTCACGGGCCGGCGTGCCTTCACGGGCACGACCGCGGAGGTGGCGGCCGCGCGCCTCACGCGCGACCCCGACGTGCCGCGCGACCTCGACCCGCGGCTGCGGGCCGTGCTCCAGGCGATGACGCGGCGCCGGCCCGAGGACCGTCCGCCGGCCGCCGAGGTGGCGCACGAGCTGCTCGACCTGCTCGACGGCGTGCCGTGGGACGAGAGCACGCAGCCGACGCCCTCCGCGCCGCCCGCGGCCGGTGACGCAGGGTCGGACGTCCCGGTGGACGAGGAGCCCACCGTCGCCGCACCGGTCGTCGTACCCGTGCCGGCGGCCGAGGGCCCCACACCGGCCGAGCTGCTCGCCGCCGAGGCGCTCGCACCCGACCCCGCCACCGACCCTGCAACCGACCCTGCGACCGACGCCGCGCCCGCGCCGCACCTCCGGCCGCGCACGGCCGCGGCCACGGTCAGCGGTGCGCCGACGCGTCCGACGAGCACCCGCCCGGGCACGCGCTCACGCCGCCGCCGCGCCGCCGTCGGTGCCGCAGCGGCGCTGCTGGTGCTGGGCGGCGGGGCGGCCGTCGTGCAGGGGCTGCGCCCCGCAGCCCCGCCCGAGCCGCCGACCTACCCGGTCGTGGACGGCGCCCTGGGCGACGCCCTCGTCGAGCTGCAGCGGAGCGTGGAGCCGTGACCGCCCGCCGCCCGCGTCAGGCGCTCGCGCGTGCCCTCGCCGCCCTCGTGCTCACGTGCGCCGTGCTCGCGGGGTGCGCCCAGCCCGACCTCGACGCGGACCGCGCCCGCGTGCTCCAGGGCGACGTCCTCGCCGTCACGCAGGCGGTCGCCGAGGGACGGCTCGACGCGGCCGCCGTCCTCCTGGACCAGGTGCGCCGCGCCGCCGACGACGCGCACGAGGCGGGCGACGTCTCGGACGCCCGCCACGCGACGGTCACGGCCGCGCTCGACGACGTCGCGGCCCAGCTCGAGGCCGGCCTCGCGGCGCAGGCGGCGGCCGCGCACGCGCAGGCCGTCGCGGAGCAGGACGCCGCCGTCGCGGCCGCTGTGGCGCAGGCCGAGGCGGACGCCGCCGCGCGGGAGGCGGCCGCCCGGGAGGCCGCCGCGCGGGAGGCGGCAGCGCAGGGCCCCGGCACCGTGCGCGCACCCGCCCCGGGCGGTGGCCAGGCGCCGCCCGAGCAGGTGCGCGAGCAGCAGAAGGAGGCCGAGAAGGCGGTGGAGAAGGCGGCCGAGAAGGCGCGGGAGGCGGCGAAGGAGGCCGCGAAGGAGGCGGCCAAGGAGGCCGGCAAGGGCGAGGGCTAGTCCGGCGTCGTGCCGTCTCCCAGCACGAGGTCGGCGCGTGCCGCGAGGTCGTCCGGAAGCACCTCCGGACCCGCCTCCCGCGGCCGCGGACGGTCCTCCGGGTGGGCGCGCACCGCGAGGATCGCGACGTCGTCCTCGCTGCCCGCGGCCAGCTCGTCGACGAGCCGGTCGCACAGCTCCTGCAACGGCAGGCCGGCGAGGCCCTCCACGTGGGCGCGGAGCCGCTCGAGCCCGGCGCTGAGCCGCTCGCCCCGCCGCTCGACGAGGCCGTCCGTGTAGAGCAGCACCGTCGCGCCGGGTCGCAGGACGAGCGCGTGGTCGCGCCGCTCGGTGTGCGCCCGCAGCCCGAGGAGCATGTCCGGCGGGCGGCGCAGCAGCTCGGCGGTGCCGTCCGGGTGCAGCAGCAGCGGCGGCAGGTGCCCCGCGTTCGCCCAGCGCAGCAGGCGCAGGCCGTGCGCCGCGAGGTCCGCCGGTCTCTCGATCCTCGCGAGCACGGCCGTGCTCATGGCGCCGACGGCGAGGTCGTGCATGGCCCAGTCGAGGGCCGAGAGGACCGCGGCGGGCGGCTGCACCACCGCGTGCGCCCCGCCGCGCAGCAGGTTGCGGATCTGCGCCATGGACACGGCCGCGCGCAGGTCGTGCCCGGTGACGTCGCCGATGACGAGGCTCGTGCTGCCGTCGCGCACGAGGAACGCGTCGTACCAGTCCCCGCCGATCTGGGCGGCGGTCGCCGCGGGCAGGTACCGTGCGGCGAGCTCGAGGTGGTCCGGCTCGGGCAGCTCGGTGAGCAGGCTGCGCTGCAGCTCCTCGGCGAGGTCTCGGCGTGCGGCGTGCAGGTGCGCGTTGTCGAGCGCGAGGCCGATCTGCGCCATGACCTCGCGCAGCGCCCGCAGCTCGGCGCCCGTGAACGCGCCGCGGGCGGTGCCCCGGCCCAGCGTCAGCAGCCCCCGCACGTGCCCGCGCCCCCGCAGCGGGACGACGACGCGCGCGTGCGGCGCGAGGCGCGTCAGCGCGTCCTGCGCCGGACCCTCGGTGACGACCTCGCCCGCCAGAGGGACGCCGGTCGCGAGGACGCGGCGCCCACCGGCGAGCGCCTGGGCGACGAGCGAGGTGCTGGTCAGGGCGGCCACGCGCGTGGCGCGGTACTCGTCGAGCACCGGCTGCATCGCGGGGTCGGCGTGCAGCGCCGCGACGTCGTGCAGCCGCTGCTGCCACGTCCCGTGGCCCTCGTCGAGGACGCTCGCGATGGCGAAGTCCGCGACGGCGGGTACGAGGTGCGGCAGCACGGCCTCGAGCGCCGCCACGGGGTCGAGGATCTCGACCAGGGCGCCCGCCACCGCCGCGACGATCTCGGACCGCGAACGCGCCTGCTCCGCCAGCTCGAGCGCCCGCCGCCGCTCGGTCACGTCGGTGAAGTACGCCGCGACGCCCCCGCGCTCCGGCACCGCCCGGACCTCGAACCACGCCTCCAGCGGCGCCGGGTACCAGGCGTCGAACACCGCGGGCGCGCCCGTGCGGGCGACCTGCCGGTACTCGCGCTCGAACGGCGTCCCCACGACGTCGGGGAAGAGCTCCCAGAGGACCCGCCCGAGCAGCCGCCCGCGGTGCACGCCGAAGATCCGCTCGGCCTCCGCGTTGACGTACCCGAACCGCCAGTCGGGGTCGAGCCAGCAGTACCCGACGGTCATGTCCTCGAGGATCTGCTGGACGCGCTCCTCGCCCACGCGCAGCGCCGTGGTGTCGGAGGTGACGCCGACGACGTGGTCCGCGCCGCCGTCGGCGCCGGCCACCGCGCGGCCACGGACGACGAGCCAGCGGGTGGCGCCGTCGGGCCG
This sequence comes from Cellulomonas sp. NPDC057328, assembly GCF_042667215.1. Lineage (NCBI taxonomy): Bacteria > Bacillati > Actinomycetota > Actinomycetes > Micrococcales > Cellulomonadaceae > Cellulomonas > Cellulomonas sp. NPDC057328. The sequence continues at coordinate 16,022 of NZ_JBHUZW010000075.1, forward strand.
GTGCACGCGGAACTCCGCCTGGTACGTCCCGCACGTGGCCACGGCGGCCCGCAGCGTGTGCCTCAGGTGGGGCAGGTCCTGCGGGTCGATGCGGGCCTCGAGCGCCGCCATGGTCCCGGCGAACGTGCGCGCGTCGAGCCCGAAGGTCTCGAGCAGGCCGGGGTCCCACCTGAGCGTGCGCGTGCCCAGGTCCCACCGGAACGTCCCGAGACCCCCTGCTCGCGCGGCGACGTCGAGGAGCTCGCGCCGTTCGTCGTCGCCGAGCGGCGCGTCACGGACGCCCGCGCCGGCGCCGTCCGGGGCGTCGTCGCCCGGGGACGGGTCGTCCGTCGCGGCCCGTCGGCCGCCGCCCGGCACGTGCATGGACCCCCCTCGCCGACGGGACCGTTCCCGCCGTGCTCCGATCCTGCCCCCGCGGGCCCCCCTCGCGCACGGGCCGACCGCGCCGGGGTGTCGGCGGGTGCGTGCACGATGACGCCATGAGCACCCGCGCGCACGGCGTCCACCACACCATCGACTACGTGGAGATCCCCGTCACGGACCTCGCCACGGCCCGCGCCTTCTACGGCGCGGCGTTCGGCTGGTCGTTCGTCCCGTACGGCGACGGGTACGCCGGCATCCGCACGGCCGCGGAGGCGGACGGCGAGGAGGCCGGCGGGCTGGCGCTCGTCGAGGCCGCGGGACCGCGGGCCGGGGGACCGCTGGTCCTGGTGTACTCCGACGACCTCGACGCGACCCTGGTCGCCGTGGAGGCCGCCGGCGGTCGCGTCGTGCAGGGCCCGTACGCGTTCCCCGGCGGCCGCCGCTTCCACCTCCTCGACCCCACCGGGAACGAGCTCGGGGTGTGGTCGCCGGCCTGACCGCCCGCCCGCCTGCGGGTCGGCACGGCGCGGACGGGCCGTCCACCTACGTCCCGCGACGGCGAGGCGTCGAGCCGTGGGACCGGAGGTGACCGGACGGTGCTGTGTCCGGTGTCACCGCCCCTGGGCGCGCGCGGGTCCCTATTGTCGGAACATGAGCGCCGACGGACTCGCCCTGGCCCAGCAGAAGATGCGCGACGCGGGGGTTCCCGGCACCGCGGTCGACGTCTTCACCCGCTTCTACGGACTCCTCGAGTCGGGCACCACCGGCCTGATCCCCGAGGCCGACGTCGCCCCGCTGGGCGACGTCCCGCACCTCGACCGCCTGGACGTCGACGCCGCCGCGGGCGCCGAGGCGCTCGCCGCGACCGTGGTCCTCAAGCTCAACGGCGGCCTCGGCACGTCGATGGGCATGGACCGCGCCAAGTCGCTGCTGCCCGTGCGCGGCGACCGCACGTTCCTCGACGTCATCGCCGAGCAGGTGCTCGCGGCGCGCGCGGCGACCGGTGCGCGTCTGCCGCTCGTGCTCATGAACAGCTTCCGCACGCGCGACGACAGCCTCGCGGCGCTGGCGGCCCACCCGGAGCTCGCCGTCGACGGCGTCCCGCTCGACTTCCTGCAGAACCGCGAGCCGAAGCTGCGCGCCGACGACCTCACGCCCGTCGCCTGGCCGGCCGACCCGTCGCTCGAGTGGTGCCCGCCGGGCCACGGCGACCTCTACACCGCGCTGCGCGCGTCCGGCGTCCTGGACGCCCTCCTCGAGGCGGGCTTCCGGTACGCCGCCGTCTCGAACTCCGACAACCTCGGCGCGACCCCCGACGCCCGCATCGCCGGGTGGTTCGCGTCGACGGGCGCGCCGTTCGCCGCCGAGGTCGCGCGCCGCACCCCGGCGGACCGCAAGGGCGGCCACCTCGTCGTCCGGAAGGCCGACGGCCGGCTGGTGCTGCGGGAGTCCGCGCAGACGCCGAAGGAGGACGCCGAGGCGGCCGGCGACATCGCCACGCACCGGTACTTCAACACCAACAACCTCTGGCTCGACCTGCGCGCGCTCGCCGCCGAGCTGGACCGCACCGGCGGCGTCCTCGACCTGCCGCTGATCCGCAACGAGAAGACCGTCGACCCGACCGACAGGACGTCGACGAAGGTCGTGCAGATCGAGTCCGCGATGGGTGCCGCGATCGAGGTGTTCGACGGCGCCGCGGTGCTCGAGGTCGGGCGCGAGCGGTTCCTGCCGGTCAAGACGACCAACGACCTGCTGGTGCTGCGCTCGGACGTGTACGACGTCGACGACGCGCACCGCCTCGTCGCGCAGGTCGACGCGCCGTTCGTGGAGCTCGACCCCGAGCACTACGCCACCGTCGCCGCGTTCGACCGGCGCGTCGCGCACGTGCCGTCCCTGCGCGCGGCCACGTCGCTGCGCGTGCGCGGCGACTGGACGTTCGCGCCCGACGTGCGCGTCGTCGGCGACGCCGTCCTGGAGGCGGCGGACGGCGCCGCCACGGTGCCCGCCGGTGCGACGGTCGGCCCGGAGGGCGTCACCGCCTGAGCCGGTCGGCGG
>NZ_JBHUZW010000076.1:0-18439 GCF_042667215.1 Cellulomonas sp. NPDC057328
CAAGAGGCCGAGGCACCCGGGCGTACGGGCGCCGGCGGCACGACGGGTCACGCCGGAGCGCGGAGGTCGTCCGCGTCCCGGCGTCCGCCGCGGCCGTGCAGGGGTGGCCTGCGACGCCGCGGCGGGGTCCTGGTCGCGTCAGCGCTGGTGACGGTTGACGGCGGAGACGATCGCCTTGAGGGTCGCGGTCGTGATGGACGGGTCGATGCCGACGCCCCAGAGGATGTCGTCGCCGATGGCGCACTCCACGTACGCCGCCGCGGTGGCGTCCCCGCCCGCCGACAGCGCGTGCTCCGCGTAGTCCAGCACCGCGACGTCCACGCCCGAGGCGTTCAGCGCCGCCACGAACGCGGCGACGGGGCCGTTGCCCGTGCCCCGCAGCGTCCGCTCCGCACCGCGGTCGACGACGTCGACCTCGAGGGTGTCGCCGCCGCCCTCCTCGCTGGTGGCACGCGTGCCGCGCAGCGCGAAGCGGCCCCACGGCTCGAGCGGCCCGCCGGGCAGCGCCGGCAGGTACTCGTCGCTGAAGATCGTCCACAGCTCGTCGGCCGTGACCTCCGTGCCGTGCCGGTCCGTGTGCCGCTGCACGACCTGCGAGAACTCGATCTGCAGGCGGCGGGGCAGGTCCAGGTCCCGCTCGGACTTGAGCAGGTACGAGATCCCGCCCTTCCCCGACTGCGAGTTGACGCGGATGATCGCCTCGTAGCTGCGGCCGACGTCCTTGGGGTCGATCGGCAGGTACGGGACCGCCCACTCCGCGTCGGCGACCGGCGTGCCCGCCGCGGCGGCGCGCGCCTCGAGGGCGTCCAGCCCCTTCTTGATGGCGTCCTGGTGCGAGCCGGAGAACGCCGTGAAGACGAGGTCGCCCCCGTACGGGTGCCGCTCGTGCACCGGCATCTGGTTGCAGCGCTCGACGGTGCGGCGGATGCGGTCGATGTCGGAGAAGTCGACCTGCGGGTCGATGCCCTGGCTGAAGAGGTTGAGGCCCAGCGTGACCAGGTCGACGTTGCCGGTGCGCTCGCCGTTGCCGAACAGGCAGCCCTCGATGCGGTCGGCGCCCGCCAGGAACCCGAGCTCCGCCGCCGCGACGGCCGTGCCCCGGTCGTTGTGCGGGTGCAGCGACAGCACGACGCTCTCGCGGTGGTGCAGGTGGCGGCCCATCCACTCGATGGAGTCGGCGTAGACGTTCGGCGTCGCCATCTCCACGGTGGCCGGCAGGTTGACGATCACGGGCCGGTCCGGCGTCGGCTCCAGGACGTCGAGCACCGCGTTGCAGATCCGCACGGCGAACTCGAGCTCGGTGCCCGTGTACGACTCGGGGCTGTACTCGTAGAACACCTCGGTGTCCGGGATCAGCTCCTCGTACTTCTTGCAGAACCGCGCGCCGGACACGGCGATGTCGACGATGCCGTCCTCGTCGGAGCGGAACACGACCTCGCGCTGGAGCACGGACGTCGAGTTGTACAGGTGGACGATCGCCTGCTTCGCGCCGGCCAGCGACTCGTAGGTGCGCTCGATGAGGTGCTCGCGCGCCTGGGTCAGCACCTGGATGACGACGTCGTCGGGGATGCGGTCCTCCTCGATCAGCATCCGGACGAAGTCGAAGTCGGTCTGCGAGGCGGCGGGGAAGCCGACCTCGATCTCCTTGTAGCCCATGCCCACCAGCAGCTCGAACATCTCGAGCTTGCGCGCCGGGCTCATCGGCTCGATCAGGGCCTGGTTGCCGTCACGCAGGTCGACGGCGCACCAGCGGGGCGCCTGCGTCATGCGCCTGCTCGGCCACGTGCGGTCCGGCAGGTCGACGCGGATCTGCTCGTGGAAGGGGCGGTACCGGTGGGACGGCATGCCGGAGGGCTGCTGCGGGTTCCGCTCGGCGCTCGGGGCAGCGCTGGGGGTGACGGTCATCGGGGTGTCCTTCGTCGCGGGTCTCGGCGGGCGGTCAGCCGGGCACGGCGCACTCCGCGACGAGGAGCCGGCCTAGAGGGCCTCGTCGCGGCGACGAAGAAGGAGCGAGCGGTGCGCCACAGGACGACCATACCCCCGCCCCGCCGGGCCGCCGCAACCGCGGACCGGGTGCGCCCCGCGGCGCCGGACCTCAACCGAGGACGACGGCGTCCGTCTCGGTGCGGGCGACGAGCGTACCGCCGACCCCCTCGAGCGACGTGACGCCCGCGGGCAGCGGCACCGACCACACGCGCACGCCGTCGTGCAGGCCGCGCGCCGACAGCGCCCACCGGTCGGCGCCGTCCGGCTCCGCGGCGAGCACGAGGCGCCCGTCGGTCACGGGGGCGAACGGCATGGCCTCCCCCGTCCGGTGCTCCCACAGGGGGGTCCCGTCGCGCGCGTCGACCACCGCCAGCGCCGCGTCGCCCCAGAGCACCACCGCGCCGTCGACGGTCGCCACCGGCGAGTGCGACGTCGCCAGCTCCCAGACGGTCGCGCCGTCCTCCGGGTCGAGCGCCGCCACGCGGTTCCCCAGGTCGGTCAGCAGGACCTCCACCGAGCCGTCGTCCGCCGCGAGCCGCACCGGCACGCCGGGCACGCGCACGCCGCGGCTGCCGTCCCGGTCGTGCAGGTGCGCACCGCCGACCGGCGCCCACGTCGCGAACCGTCCGTCGGGCAGCGGCGCCACGACGAGCTGGCGGCCGGCCGCACCGTGCGCCACCACGCCGCCGGACGCCGCGTCGAGCACCGTGGTCGCCTCGCCGCCCAGCACCACGACGCCGCCGACCACGGAGAGCGCCGGGTCGACGCGCCCGCTGCCCGGCGTGACGAGCACGTCGGCGGAGCGGTGCGACCACAGCACCTCGCCGGCCGCGCCCGTGCGGCGCTCCACGAGCACGCGTCCGTCGGGCTGGACGGTGGCGACGACCAGGTCGTCGGCGACCCGCCGGGCGCCCACGAGGGGGTCCGCCACGTCCCAGCCGCCGAGCCGGCTGCCGTCCGCGGCGTCGAGCGCCACCACCCGCGTCGGCGGCACGGACGCGACCGTCTCGCGCGTGCGGGAGTACACGACCCGCGGCTGCGTCCACCGGCACAGCACGACGGTGCTCCGGGCGGTCCCGGGCGGGCAGCTGACCGCGACCGCGTCGAACCCCGCCGCGCTCGTCTCGACCAGCTCGGCGCCCCACCGGGCCTCGCCGGTGCGCGGGTCGTGCGCCCGCACCTCCCACGTGCCGGTCGCGTCCGAGACCGCGAGGACGTGCCCGCCGGCCGCGAGGACGCCCGTGCGTCCGGCGGCGGGGGCGCGCCAGAGCTCGCCCGGCGGCGCGTCGAGCGGGCGGACGAAGCCCGGCAGGCCCGCGATCGCGTCGGCGCGCGCGGCGGCCGCACGGGTGACGACCTGCGTCGCCACCACGGCCCCCGCGAGGACGACCACCGCCGCCAGCGCGGCGGGCCACCAGCGCGGGACGCCCCACCGGCCGGGCCGCCGACCGGGCACGTCCGTGCCGCCCCGGCGCGGGTCGGCACCCGCCGGCGCCGGCGCGTCCTCGTCGTCGGTGTCGGCGAGCTCGACCAGCTGCATCCGCGCAGCCGGGCGCAGGCCCGTCATGGCAGGACTCTAGGCCCGCGAGGTGCCCTCCGCGCGACGCGCACCCTCCGGGCCCAGGACGTCGGCGACGGACGTGCCCGGCACCGCGACCACGCGCAGCGACCGGTCGCCGAACACGACGACCGCACCCGGGCGCAGGCGCACCGGGTGGTCGACGCGGCAGACGACCTGACCGCCGTCCGGCAGCGTCACGACGGTGCCGTTCGTCGAGCCGCGGTCCGTCACCCACGCGCCCGAGGCGTCGGTGCCGAGCTCGAGGTGCGTCTTGGAGACCGACCGGCCGGGGTCGGTGACCCGCACCACCTGCAGCCCGGGCGCCGGCACGGGGTTGCGTCCCAGCACGGCCGTGCCCCCGACGGTGAGCGTGCGGCCGTCGTCGAGCGTGACCCGTAGCCCCCGCGCCGCACCGCGTCGCGGCGCCGGCACGACGTCCTCGCGCGGCGGTGCGGGCCGCGTCAGCTCGAGCTCCGGCGGCAGGCCGTCGGCGTCGTCGACGGGGGGCGGCGGGACGGGCGTCGCGGCCCGCACCAGCGGGAGCGCGCGCGTGTCGAGGTCCGGCGCGGCGCGCGGCGGGTCGAGCGGCGGCAGCACCAGCCCGCCCGTCGCGGTCGGCACCGAGCGCGGCGCCGGCGGCTCCTGCTCGGGGACCGAGCCGGCCGGCCGGGTGGCCGGGACGCTGCCGCGCGCGCCGGTCCCCGGACCCGACGACGAGCCCGCGGGCGCGGCGCCCGGGCCGGACGCAGGTGCGCCGAGGGCCGCCCACGCCGGACGCGCGGGGCCGGCAGGGGGCGGGGCGCCCGCGTCGGCGGACGGGCCGACCGGGGCCGGGGCGTCGGTGCCGCCGGACGCCAGCGGACCGGACACGGCCATCGGGGTGCCGCCGCCCGCGGCGCCCGGACGGGGCCGCCCGGCACCGGCGAGCAGCACCTCGGCGTCCACGGCGCGGTCGTGCCAGCCGCGGTTGCGCCCCGTGCGGTCCAGCGCCGGCGACACGAGGACCGCCACCTGCCCGACCAGGCACGCGAGCGCACCGGCGGCGACGACGAGCTCGCGCAGCAGCACGCGCAGCAGGCCGACGGGCCGGCGGCTGTGCACGTCGACCGTCCTGACGCCCAGGAGGCGGCGGCCGAGGGTCCAGCCGAGGCGGCCGTGCAGCACCCACTGCGCGAGGGCCAGCAGGGTCGCCAGCACGAGCGAGACGACCGCGCCGACGCCGACCGGCGCCACCACGACGTCCGCGGCGTCCGCGGCCCGCGCGGTGGCGAGCGCGCGGCGCAGCACGTCGAGCGTGAAGGGCGCGAGCAGCAGACCGACCAGCACCTGGTCGACGGCCACGGCGAGGAACCGCCGCCCGAGCGACGCGGGCACGTCCGTGACGTCGCCGTCGCGGGACGGCGCGACGAGGGCGCGGTGGCTCACGACCGGCCCCCGCGGCCGGCCGTCGCGGGGGCGCTCATGCCGTCCGCTCCACGGTGAACGTCACGCCGTCGCCCAGGTCGACGACCTCGTCGGTCGCGACCACGCTCGGCTCGCCGGCGGGCAGCCGGCGCACGCCCTCGCCCGGGCGCGACACGTGCACGCCGTTGGTGGAGTCGAGGTCGGTGACGACGACGTGGTCGCCGTCGAGCCGCACCTCGGCGTGCGTCCGGGAGATGTCCTGGTTCGGGCTCGGCACCGTCACCAGGCGCGGCAGCTCCTTGGCGGTGACGCGCGAGACCTGCGGCGCCCGCCCGAGCAGCACGGCGCGGTCCAGCTCGACGACGAGCCCGGTGGACAGCACCAGCCGCGCGGGCAGCGGGGTCGGCTCCGGCGTCGGGAAGGGCCCTGGCACGGCGTCGTGCGTCCACGCGGGCAGACGGTCGCGGAGCCGCGCGAGGTCGCTCGACAGGATCGTCATGCCGTCGTGGTCGTCGTCGGAGGGGTCGAGCGGGTCCTGCGTGGCGACCGGGGCGGCCACGGGTGCGGCCCACGGGTCGGTCGACGCCGGTGCGGCGGCGGGTGCACCGGGCGCGGCGGCGGGCGGCGCCGGCAGCACGTCGGGCGTCGTCGCCGGCGCGGACCGCCACCAGCCGTCCTCGAGCACGGTGTCCTGCACGTCGTCGTCCGCCGTCGCGTCCGACGACGTGGGGAGGCCGAGGGCGTCGGTGCCACCGCCGGCCGGCGCAGGGTCGAACGGGGCGGCGTCGAGCGGGGCGGGGTCGAGCGGCGCGGGGTCGAGCGGCGCGGGCTCGAGCGGCGCGGGGTCGAGCGGCAGCGCGCTCGGCTCGGTGGGCGCCGCCGCGCCGGGCGCCGCGGGCGGCGGCGGCAGGTCCGGGACCGTCGGCAGCTCCGGCGCGGCCGGGCGGTCCGGGACGGGCGGCAGGTCGTCCGTCGGGAGGGGCGGCAGCGAGGTCGGCCCGGGCTCCGGGGCGGACCCGGACGCCGTCCCCGTCTCGTCGGCAGGCTCGTCGGCGGTCGGCTCGTCGGCAACCGGCTCGACGGCGGCCGTCTCGTCGGCGGGCTGGGCGGCGGCCGTCGTGGGCTCCGGCTCGGCGGTCCCGGCGCGCGTGGGCTCGTCGACCGTGGCAGGGGCGACCTCGGCCACCGGCTCGACCACCGGCACAGCCACCGGCCCAGCCGCCACAGCGTCCGCCTCCGCCATCTCGGAGGAGCGCGAGCCGTCGGCGTCCACCGTCGACGAGCCCGCCGCGCCGTCCGCCGCCACGGCGTGCGCGGCGGCCGTCTCCCCGACGACGCCTGCGCCGCGGCCGCGCCGCACGGCCGCGGCGCGCACGACCCCGCCCAGCAGCGGCCACCACGGCGTCCCGCCGCTCGCGCCCTCGCCGGCGCGCAGCTCGAGCGACGCGACGTCCTCGGCCCGGTGCTCGGTCCACACGGCGTCCTCGCGCGCGGCGAGCACCTGCTCGCCGTCGGCGGTCCGCACCCGCAGCTCGACGGGGCCGCGGAGCACCGCGCGCACCGCGCCGGGGCGGTGCGTCGTCACGATCGCGAACTGCGGCAGCTCCGCGAAGCCGGCCGCCGCCACCACACCGAGCGCGGAGAGCACGTCGCCGCCGTCGCGCGCGACGTCCCACAGCCCGGCCGCGACGTCGGGGCGGGCACCGGGGGCGACGAGGGCGAGGAGACCGTCGGCCGCGACGGCCGTCCACTCCCCCGCGGCGTACTCGTGCGCGGGCGTCGCGTCGTTCATGACCGGTCCTCCTGGACGTGCGGGGTGCGGTGGTGCACGACGGCGTCGTCGTGCGTCGCGTCGGGCAGGCGGGGGGCGCGCGGCAGGGTCGCGCCGTCGAGCATCTCGTCCCAGCCCGACGGGTCGTCCCCGGGGGCCGGGCGCGGGGCGGTGACCTGGAGGTCGTCGGCGCTCGTCACCGTGGCGGCGACGTCGACGACGACCGCGCTCACGTTGTCGCGGCCGCCGTGGGCGAGGGCCTCGCGGACGAGCCGCGCGGCGGCGTCCTGCGGCTGGGCGACCTCCGCGAGGACCGTCGCGATGGCCGCGTCGTCGAGCTCGCGCGTCAGGCCGTCGGTGCAGATGAGGAGGCGGTCGCGCGGACCGGCCGGCAGCAGCCAGAAGTCGGGCTCGGGCGGCTCGCCGGTGCCCAGCGCGCGGGTCAGCACGTGCCGCTCGGGGTGCTGCTGCGCCTGCGCCGGGCCGATCTCCCCCGACTCGAGCAGCTCCTGCACGACCGAGTGGTCGACGCTCACCTGCGCGAGCCGGTCGTCCGCCCAGCGGTACACGCGCGAGTCGCCGACGTTGAACACGAGCCAGTACGACCCGCCGTCGTGCTGCGCGACCGCGGCGCCGGCGACGGTCGTGCCGCCCTGCCGGCCGCCCGTGAACTCGTCGCGGATGCGCGCGGACGTCCGCACGAAGCACGCGTGCACGTCGTCCGCCCCGGCGCTCGACCGCCCCGCGAGCTGCGCGAACTCCTCGACCGCGATGCGGCTCGCGAGGTCGCCCGCGTCGTGCCCGCCCATGCCGTCCGCCACGAGGAAGACCGGGGGGTACGCCAGCAGCGCGTCCTCGTTCACCTCACGGACGCGGCCGCGGTCCGTCGCCGATCCCCACGACGTACGCACAGCACCACCCTTCCCCGCATGTCGTCCTCATCGGCGCACATCGTGCCGTACCTGAGGGGTCCCGCCGTGCCATCACCACGCCGGTGTCAGATGCCCAGCTGGAACACGCCCCAGTACGCGAGCACGACGAGGAGCACGGCGCAGCCCGCGACGACCGTCCACAGCGCGACGGCCCGGACCACGCCGGGCGCCACGGGCACGTCCGCCTCGCGCGCCGACGTCGAGCGCCGCGCCAGCGCGACGGCGGCGACCACCGCGGCGACGCCGAGCAGGCGCACCACGAGCCACCCGCCCTGCACGACCCACGCGTTGCGCTCGTAGTCGAGCGCGAGGCGCGCGACCGAGAGCAGGTACCAGACCATCGCGACGACGGTGAGCGTGGTGGTGGCCGCGAGCACCCCGAGCCGCAGGGCGACGCCCGGTGCGAACCGGTGGCGTGCCTCGGCGGGGACGGCTGCGCCGTCGTCCGCACCGCCCGCCGGCCCCGCACCGTCGCCCGTGGCGCCGCGCCCGTGGCGCGCGAGCGCCGCGACGCCGTGCGCGCCGCGGGACACCCCGACCGAGAGGCCGGCGAGCGCCAGCACCGCGAGCGCGACGACGACCAGCGCGACCATGACCGTGCCGTCGCGCAGCCACCCCGGCTCGGGCACGGGTGCCGCGACGTACGGCTGCGTGGGCTGCGCCCCGGCGGTGCGCGGCGCGGCCTCCGCGGTGCCGGGCAGGCCCAGCACCCACCCGGCGAGGTCCTCGAGGAAGGCGGGGACGACCTCGCCGTCGACGCGGATGCCGTGGTTCGCACCCTCGTAGTAGCGGACCGTCACCGCGGCGTTGCCGGCGGCGGCGACGTCCGAGCGGACCTCCAGGGCGCCCTGCACGATGGGCATCGACGCGTCCCCCGTGCCGTACACGAGGAGCACCGGCTGGTGCATGCGCTGCTGGTACGGGCGGACGTCGAAGTCGACGTACTCGAACCCGCCGCCGGGCATCGACATGCCGACCGCGCGCGGGATCGCGCGGAAGACGCCGTGCGGCACCTGCGTGTTGCGCAGGTACGCGTCGGTGGCGAAGGCGGCCTGCTGCCGCGGCGGCACGACGGGCGCGGAGACGAGCGTGACGAACGCGAGGTCCGGGTCGTCGGCCGCCATGACGGGGGCGATCCAGCCGCCCTCGCTCTCGGCGTAGACGCCGACCCGGTCGGGGTCGACCTCCGGCCGGTCGCGCAGCACCGCCACCGAGCGGGCGTAGTCCGCCGCCATCGCGACGTAGTCGCGGTGCCGCGTCGTGTAGGTGTCGAGGCGCTTGTCCGGCACCAGCGCCGCGACGCCCGACGCGGCCAGCGCGTGCGCCTGCGCGACGAACGCCTGCGTGAACCGCCCCGTGCCGGCCCCGTGCACGAACACGACGCCCGGCACGGGCCCGTCGATCCCGACGGGCAGGCTGAGCCGCGCCTGGACGGTCGCGCCGTCGAGCGCCACCTGGACGACCTCGGTGCGGACGTCGTGGCGCTCCAGCGCCGGCGCGCCGCCGATCGCCGTCGAGGTCGACTCGACGCGCACCGTCTCCGTCATCGGCGCGGGCGACCAGCTCGGGCCGAGCGCGGCGCCGACGACCGCCAGCAGCACGCTGCCCAGCGCGACGCTCGCGACCAGCCGGTACGCCGACGACAGCCGGCTCGTGCTCGTCGTCGCCCGGCGCGCCGCGTGCGTCAGCCGGCGCCAGGCGCCCGAGGCGCTCAGCAGCACGTCAGAAGCCCAGCCGACCGAGCTGCTTGGGGTCCCGCTGCCAGTCCTTCGCGACCTTCACGTGCAGGTCGAGGAACACGCGCGCGCCGAGCAGCGCCTCGATCTGCGTGCGGGCGCGTGTGCCGACGTCGCGCAGGCGGGCGCCGGCACGGCCGATGACGATCGCCTTCTGGCTGTCGCGCTCGACGAACAGGTGCACGCGGACGTCGAGCATCGGCGCGCCGTCGGCGGTCGGCCGCTCGCGCGGCACGATCTCGTCGACGACCACCGCGAGCGAGTGCGGCAGCTCGTCGCGGACGCCCTCGAGCGCGGCCTCGCGGACGAGCTCGGCGACCATGACGTGCTCCGGCTCGTCCGTCAGCTCGCCCTCGGGGTACAGCGCGGGCCCCTCCGGCAGGTGCGACACCAGCACGTCGGTGAGCACGTCGACCTGGTAGCCGCCCTGCGCCGACACCGGGACGATGTCCGCCCAGGTGCCGAGCTGGTCGACCGCGATCAGGTGCTCGGCGAGGCGGCCGCGCGGCACGAGGTCCGTCTTCGTGACGATCGCGACGACGGGCGTCCCCGCCCGGCCCTCGGGCGCGAGGCGCGCGAGCTGCTCGGCGATGTAGCGGTCGCCCGGGCCGATCTTCTGGTCGGCGGGCAGGCAGAAGCCGACGACGTCGACCTCGGTGAGCGTGTCGCGGACGAGGTCGTTGAGCCGCTCGCCCAGCAGCGTGCGCGGGCGGTGCAGCCCCGGGGTGTCGACCAGCACGAGCTGGGCGTCCTCGCGGTGCACGATGCCGCGCACGACGTGCCGCGTCGTCTGCGGCCGGCCGGACGTGATGGCGACCTTCTGCCCCACGAGCGCGTTCGTCAGCGTGGACTTGCCGGCGTTGGGCCGCCCGACGAGGCAGGCGAAACCGGACCGGTGGCTCATCGCGCCCCCTCCGGCTGCCGCTGCTCGCGGTCCACGGCGGTGCCGCGGGCGGGTGTCTGGGTGGCGTCCGTGTCGTCCTCCGGCTCGTGTGCACGCCGCACGACCACCGTCGCGAGGCGCTTGCGTCGACCCTCGACGCGGTCGGCCTGCAGGTGCAGCCCGTGGATCTCGGCCTCCGAGCCCGGCAGCGGGACCTTGCCCAGCGCCTTGGCCAGCAGGCCCGCGGCCGTGTCGACGTCCTCGTCCTCGACGTCGATCCCGAACAGCTCGCCGAGCTCGTCGCGCGCCATCCGCGCGGGCACCCGGTACGCGCCGTCGCCGAGGTCCTCGACGCCGGGCGCGCTGGGGTCGTGCTCGTCGGTGAGCTCGCCGACGATCTCCTCGAGGGCGTCCTCGATCGTGACCAGGCCGGCGATGCCGCCGTACTCGTCGACGACGAGCGCGATGTGGCTGGACCCGTCGCGCAGCTCGCGCAGGAGGTCGTCGACGGGCTTCGACTCCGGCACGAAGACCGCCGGCCGCGCCAGCGACGACGCGGGCGCGTCGAGCGGGTCCTCGCCGTCGTGCGCGCCGTGCGGGCGGATGCGGCGCACGACGTCCTTCAGGTAGAGGACGCCGACGAGGTCGTCGACCGACTCCCCCACGACCGGCACGCGGGAGAAGCCGGACCGCAGCAGCAGCGCCAGCGCCTTGTGCAGCGGGGTGTCCGCGTGCGTCGTGATCATGTCCGTGCGCGGCACCATGACCTCGCGCGTCAGCGTGTCGCCGAGCTCGAGCACCGAGCGGAACATCTCCCGCTCGGCGTCCTCGATCGCCTCGGACTCGCTGACCCGCTCGACCATGTCGCGCAGCTCGGCGTCGTCCGCCTCGTCGGTCGACCCGGCCGGCACGGCGCGTCGCCCGACACCCCCAGCGAGCGCGGTGGTGACGAGCAGCAGGCGGGACAGGGCCGCGAGCACGCCCACCGGGTGGCGGCGCGCGGTGCTGCGCGGGCTCACGCGCACCAGCAGGAACGCCACGACCGCGCACGCGGCGACGGCGAGCAGCGCGGTGGCCCACCACGAGAGGCTGCCCGCGCTGATCGCGAGCGTGATGGAGACGGTCGCCGTCATCTCGGCGAGCAGGCGCACGAACGACGCGGCCTGGGCGACGCGCGTCGGGTCCTCGACGAGGCGGCGCACACGCGCGGCGGCGCCGTGCTGCTCGGCCTCGAGGTCGGCGACGCGGCCGCGCGTCACGCGCAGGACCGCGACCTCCCCGGCCGACAGCGCGGCGGCCAGGAGGATCCCCACGATCGCGACCGTGACCAGGAGGGCGACGGGCACGTCGCTCATCGGCCCGCCAGGAACGTCAGCAGCAGTCTGCGCTGCAGGGCGAACATCTCCTTCTCCTCGTCCGGCTCGGCGTGGTCGTAGCCGAGCAGGTGCAGGATGCCGTGGGTGGTGAGCAGGAGCATCTCCTCCACCGCCGAGTGGCCCGCCGCGCGCGCCTGGGTGGCGGCGACCTCCGGGCACAGCACGACGTCGCCGAGCACGCCCGGGCCCGTGGGCTCGCCCTCGCGCCCCGGCCGCAGCTCGTCCATCGGGAACGACAGCACGTCGGTCGGGCCCGGCTCGTCCATCCAGCGCACGTGCAGGTCGCTCATCGTGGGCGTGTCGACGAACCGCACGAACAGGTCGGCCTGCGGGTGCACGTGCATGGCGTCGAGCACGTAGCGCCCGAGCGCGGCGAACTCCGCCTCGTCGACCTCGTGGCCGGACTCGTTGCTGACCTCGATGCTCATGCGTGGTCCCACCGCGCGTAGGCGTCGATGATCTGCCCGACGAGCCGGTGCCGGACGACGTCCGACGACGAGAGCCGGCAGAACGCCACGTCGTCGACGTCGCCGAGGATGCTCTCGACCACGCGCAGGCCGGACGTCGTGCCCGACGGCAGGTCGGTCTGCGTGACGTCGCCCGTGACGACGACCTTCGAGCCGAACCCCAGGCGGGTGAGGAACATCTTCATCTGCTCGGTCGAGGTGTTCTGCGCCTCGTCGAGGATGATGAACGCGTCGTTGAGCGTCCTCCCTCGCATGTACGCGAGGGGCGCGACCTCGATGGTCCCGGCCTCCATGAGCCGCGGGATCGACTCGGGGTCGACCATGTCGTGCAGCGCGTCGTACAGCGGCCGCAGGTAGGGGTCGATCTTCTCCGAGAGCGTCCCGGGCAGGAAGCCGAGCCGCTCGCCGGCCTCGACGGCGGGGCGCGTCAGGACGATGCGGTTGACGCGGCGCGCCTGCAGCGACTGCACCGCCTTCGCCATCGCGAGGTACGTCTTGCCGGTGCCGGCGGGACCGATGCCGAACGTGACGGTGTTCCGCTCGATCGCGTCGACGTACTCCTTCTGCCCCGCGGTCTTAGGCCGGATCGTGCGCCCGCGCGTGGACAGGATGTTGAACGTCAGGACGTCGGCGGGGCGCGCGTCGGAGCCGGCGGTCAGCATCGCGACGGAGCGCGTGACGACCTCGGGGCTCAGCGGCGTGCCGGCGGCCGCCATCTCGACGAGCTCGTCGACGAGGCGGGTGACGAGACCGACGTCGCCGGCCGGGCCGGCGAGCGTGATCTCGTTGCCGCGGACGTGCACGTCCACGGTGCGGAAGCCGTCCTCGACGGCGCGCAGCACCTCGTCGCGCAGGCCGAGCAGCTCCACCATCGACACCTCGGCGGGGACGGTGATGCGGTGCTCGACGCGCGCGTGGTGCGGCTCGTCGGGGACGCGGGGTGCGGGGCTGGAGTCGGCCATGTGCTCGGCGGGCGCCGTGCGCTCCTTCGCTCGTGCGGCGTGCCGGGCGCGCAGCTGCGTCCCGGCCGGCCGCGCGGGGACACCGTGGGCCTGCGCCCATCCTACCGAGGCCGCCGCGCGCACTCGCCGCCCGGACGCGGATCCGGCGGCGCCCGTCGCGCGAGCGGCGACCGCCGTCCGGTCAGCCCCAGCGGCCGAGCCGCTGCGCGAGCAGGGCGAGGGCCACCGGTCCGGCCGTGGACGTGCGCAGCACGTGCGGGCCCAGCCGCGCCGTCACGGCGCCGGCCTCGAGCAGGCCGTCGAGCTCGCGTGCGCCGATCCCGCCCTCTGGCCCCACGACGACGAGCACGTCGCCGGCGGCGGGCAGCGCCACCCCGGCGAGCGGCGTCGTCGCCTCCTCGTGCAGGACCAGCGCGGAGCCGCCCGCCTCCCGGGTGCGCCGCACGAGCGCGCGCAGCCCGGCGCCGTCGACGGCCTGCGCGACCTCGGGCGCCCGCGCCCGGCGGGACTGCTTGGTCGCCGCCCGGACCGTGCCGACCCAGCGGGCCCGGCTCTTGGCGGCCCGGTCGCCGCGCCACACGACGATCGACCGCTCCGCCTGCCACGGCACCACCGCGTCGGCGCCGACCTCGGTGGCCGCCTCGACCGCCATCTCGTCCCGGTCGCCCTTGGCGAGCGCCTGCACCAGCACGAGCCGCGGCGACGGCTCGTCCTCCACGACGACGTCCTCCACCGCGAGGCGCACCCCCTCGGGGCCGACCGCGCGGACCGTCCCGAGGAGCCGCACGCCCGCGCCGTCCACCACGTCGACCCGCTCGCCCGGCGCGCGCCGCTGCACCACGCCCGCGTGCCGGCCCTCCGTGCCGTCGAGGAGGAACTCCCCGCCGGCCGCGACGTCCGCGAGCGCGCCGGGCTCGACGAGGAAGACGGGTGCGCTCACCGGCCCGCGAGCTTGTCGCGCAGCTTGGCGAACACGCCGGGGTTGGCGGCCGACAGGCGCGCGTCCGGGCGCTCCTCGCCGCGCAGCCCGGCGAGCCGCCGCAGCAGCTCCGCCTGCTCGTCGTCGAGGGCCGTCGGCACGTGCACGTCGACGTGGACGTGCAGGTCGCCGCGGCCACCGACGTGCAGGTGGCCGACGCCGAGCCCCTTGAGCGTGACGACCTGACCGGGCTGCGTGCCCGGCCGCAGGTCCACCTCGCGCGGGCCGTCGAGGGTCTCCATGCTGAGCACCGTGCCGAGCGCCGCCGCCGTCATCGGCACCTCGAGGGTCGCGTGCAGGTCGTCGCCCTTGCGCACGAACGTGTCGTGCCGGCGCTCGCGGATCTCGAGGTAGACGTCGCCGGCCGGGCCGCCGGCGGGGCCGACCTCGCCCTGGCCGGTGAGCTTGATGCGCGTGCCGGTGTCGACGCCCGCGGGCACGTCGACCGACAGGGTGCGGCGCGAGCGGACGCGGCCCTCGCCGGCGCACTCCGTGCACGGCTCCGGGATGACGGTGCCGAAGCCGTGGCACGCGGCGCACGGCTGCGTCGTCATGACCTGGCCGAGGAACGACCGCGCGACGCGCTGCACGGACCCGCGGCCGCCGCAGACCTCGCAGGTGCGCGGCGACGTGCCGGGGCGGCAGCACGTGCCGCCGCACGTGGGGCAGAGCACGGCCGTGTCGACCTGCACCTCGCGGTGCGCGCCGAAGGTCGTCTCCGCCAGGTCCACGTCGAGGCGCACGAGCGCGTCCTGCCCGCGGCGCGCGCGCGGCATCGGGCCGCGGGGCGCGCCCGGGCCTCCCGCGCCGAAGAACGTCTCGAAGATGTCCTGGAAGCCGAAGCCGCCCCCCATGCCGCCACCGGGCGACGCCGGGTCGGCGCCCATGTCGTACGCGCGCCGCTTCTCGGGGTTGCCGAGCACGTCGTAGGCGCGTGAGACGTCCTTGAACCGCTCCTCGGCGGCCGGGTCGGAGCCCGCGACGTCGGGGTGCAGCTCGCGGGCGAGCTTGCGGTACGCCTTCTTGACCTGCTCCGGGGTGGCGTCGCGCGCGACGCCGAGGATCTCGTAGTAGTCCGTCACGTGGGGTGCTCTTCGCTTCCTGCTCGTCGGGGGGCCGTCGGATGGGGTCGGCCCTGCCGGTCAGCCGGCGAGGATGCGCGTGAGGTAGCGGGCCACGGCCCGCACCGCCGACATCGTCCCGGGGTAGTCCATGCGCAGCGGCCCCACGGAGCCGAGCACGGCCACGCCGCCCTCCGCGCCGTAGCCGCTCGTCACGATGCTCGTCTCCGCGAGCCCTTCGTGCTGCGTCTCGCGCCCGATGCGCACCGCGACGCCGGCGGTGTCCTCCGCCATCTCCGAGAGCAGACGCAGGAGCACGACCTGCTCCTCCAGCGCCTCGAGGACGGGGCCGATCGTGTGCGGGAAGTCCGCACCGGCGCTGCGGGCGAGGTGCGAGGCGCCCGCGACGACGACGCGCTCCTCGCGCTCCTGCGCGAGGGTCTCCCCGACCACCGCCACGACCGCACGCGCGAGCGCCGAGCCGTCGGCCGCGAACTCCGAGGCGAACTCCTCCGCGAGCGCGTCGAGCGCGACGTCGAGGTCCGGGAGGCGCAGGCCCGCGGCCGCGACGTTGAGCCGGACGCGCAGCCGCGCGACCACCGCCTCGTCGACGTCCTCCCGCAGCTCGAGCGTGCGCTGCTCGACCCGGCCGGTGGTGGTGATGATGACGACCAGCAGGTGCCGGGCGCCGACGGGCACCAGCTCGACGTGCCGCAGCGCCGAGCGCCGCAGCGACGGGTACTGCACGACCGCGACCTGCTGCGTGAGCTGCGCGAGCAGCCGGACCGCGCGGTCGATGACGTCGTCGAGGTCCACCGCCTGCTCGAGCAGCGTGCCGATCGCCCGCTTCTCGGCCGCGGACAGCGGCTTGACGCCCGAGAGCCGGTCCACGAAGACCCGGTAGCCGAGGTCGGTGGGCACGCGCCCCGCGGAGGTGTGCGGCTGCACGATGAGCCCGGCGTCCTCGAGCGCGGCCATGTCGTTGCGGATCGTCGCGGGCGACACCCCGAGCGCGTGGCGCTCCGTGAGCGCGCGCGAGCCCACGGGCTCGCGCGTGGCGACGTAGTCCTCGACGATCGCGCGCAGGACGTCCAGCCGACGGTCCTCGCTCATGGCCCCTCCTCCCGTGCGTCGCGGGTCCGCTCCCGGTGCTCCACGCCCGGGGCGACGCCCCGGGGGTAGCACTCGACGAGCGCGAGTGCCAATTCTACGCCGAGCCGCGCGGCGCCGGCACGGCACGCCGCGGCGGGCGGCTACCGTGCCCGCGTGAGCCACGACCGCTACGGCCCCGACGTCCTGTCCGCCGGCCCGACCCGGCATCACCGTCCCGCGCGCACGTCGCGGGACCAGCCCGCCGAGACGGGGCTGGTCGTCGAGGACGTCGAGACCGGGTGGGTGGGCGCGGTGGTGCGCGTGGAGAAGTCCGGCGGCCAGCACGTGGTCGTGCTGGAGGACCGCCGCGGCCGCACGCGCACGTTCACGCTCGGCCCCGGGTTCTGGGTGGACGGCGAGCCCGTCGTGCTCGTCCCGCCCGTGACCCGCGCGGCGCCCGCGCGGCCGGCCCGCACGGCGTCCGGGTCCGTCGCCGTGCACGACGCCCGGGCGCGCGTCGCCCGGGGCAGCCGCATCTGGGTGGAGGGCAAGCACGACGCCGAGCTCGTCGAGAAGGTGTGGGGCGACGACCTGCGCGTCGAGGGCGTCGTCGTCGAGCTGCTCGAGGGCGTCGACCACCTCGCCGACGCGGTGCGCGACTTCCGCCCGACGGCGGACCGGCGCATCGGCGTGCTCGTGGACCACCTGGTGCCCGGCTCGAAGGAGAGCCGGATCGCCGCCGAGGTCGTCCGGTCCGCACCCGCCGGCACGGTGCTCGTGCTCGGGCACCCGTACGTCGACGTGTGGCAGGCGGTGCGCCCCGAGCGGCTCGGCCTGACCGCGTGGCCGACGATCGAGCGCGGCACCGAGTGGAAGCGCGGCATCCTGCGCGAGCTCGGGTGGCCGGCGGACGACCAGGCCGACGTCGCCCGCGCGTGGGTGCGGATCCTGCGGTCGGTGCGCAGCTACGCCGACCTCGAGCCGAGCCTGCTCGGGCGGGTCGAGGAGCTCATCGACTTCGTGACGGCCTGACGCCCCGTCGCCCGGCACGACGACGCCCCCGCCGGTCGGCGGGGGCGTCGTCGTCACGGCACGGCACGTCGCGAGGCGTCGCGTCGCGCGCCCGGCACGTCAGGGCGCGACGACGCCGCCCGTCAGCCGGCGGAACGCGTACGCCGAGATGAGGATCGCGACCGGCGTGCCCACGAGGGCGCCCACGCCGCACACCGCCGCCCCCGCGGCCGACACGAGCCACGCCACGAGCACGACGAGGATCGACGTGCCGATCTCGCGCGTCTGCACGGTCACGCTCGAGCGGATCGCGTCGATCGCGCCCTGCCCGCGGTCCACCACGAAGTGCACGGCGAAGAAGACGAGGTACACGACCGCGAGCAGCAGCACCGGTCCGAGGAGCGGCACCCAGCCCACCAGGAGGTACGCGACCGTCATCAGCAGGCCGACCACGAACACCGGCCCGGCGTGGGAGAGGTCGAACATGTCGCCCACGGTCACCTGACGGCCGTCCGCGACCTTGAGGGCCGCCCGGACGTACGCCGCCAGCCACAGCGCCGACAGCAGGACCGTCAGCGCACCGAGCACGAGGCCGCCCACGCCGAAGCCGATCGCCGAGAGCGCGCCGGCGCCGCCGTCCGCGTCCTGCGCGAGCGCACCGAAGCCGCCGAACGCGATCGAGGCCAGCAGCACGACGAGGAAGATCCCCACCGCCCACGCGATCCCGCCCACCACGAACGCGACCCAGTTCTGCCCGAACTTGGTGAACGCCCACGACAGGCTCGCGCCCACGTCGACCGCCGGCGGCCGCGGGGCGCCCGCGTAGGGCTGGCCGTGGGGCGCACCGGGCTGCCCGTACGGCTGCCCGGGCGGGACGTACCCGCCGGGCGGCGGCGGGTACGCGCCGCCCGGCGCGCCGTACCCCGGCTGCCCGTACCCCGGCTGGCCCTGCCCCGGCTGGCCCTGCCCCGGCTGCCCGTACGCGGGCGGGGGCGGGTAGGCGCCCCCTGGCGGCGGGCCGTACGGCGACGCCGGCGGCTGCCCCGGCGCGGGGGGCGGGTACGCGCCGCCGGGCTGTCCCTGGCCGGGCGGCGGGGGCGCGCCGCCCGCCTCGGCGCCCGGCGGCGGGGCGCCCGGCTGCTCGGGCATGCGCGGGGTCGCCGGGCCCCCGGGCGCCCCGTGCGCCCACGCCGGGCCGCGAGCCCGCACGGGCGAAGC
>NZ_JBHUZW010000077.1:0-18283 GCF_042667215.1 Cellulomonas sp. NPDC057328
GACGCCGCACCGGGCGTCCCGCCCGCGCGCGCCTCAGGCCGGGGTCGCCTCCAGCTGCACGACCGCCCACGACAGCGGCGGCAGCCGCAGCGCGACCCCGTCCCCGTCGACCGTCACGTCGTCGAGCCCGCGCAGCCCGACGGCGTCGGGCCGGTCCTGCGTGTTGGCCGTCCACCGGTCGCCGCCCTCGGGCACGTCGAGCACCTCCGCGCGCACGACGCGGCCGAGCGACCAGCCGCGCAGGGTGAGCGCCACGTCGGCCGGCTCGTCGAGCCCGCGGTGCGCGAGGAAGAGCGCGACGCGGCCCTCCTCCTCGTCCCAGGTCGCCGACACGTCGACGAGGTCCACGTCCCCGAACTTGTCGGCCTGGTACCGGTCGGACCGCACGACCGGCCGCAGGATCTCGCCGCGCGCGAGCGCCGCCGTGCGGGCGAACGGCCAGAAGATGCTCTGCCGCCACGCCGGTCCGCCCTCCTCGGAGCGGATGGGCGCGATGACGTTGACGAGCTGCGCCTGGTTGGCGATCTTCACGCGGTCGCCGTGCCGCAGCAGCGAGTTGAGCAGCGTGCCGACGACGACGGCGTCGGTGACCCCGTACTCGTCCTCGATGATGCGCGGGTGCTCGCGCCACACGGCCTCGCGCTCGATGACGTGCGGCTGGTCGGGCGTCTCCTTGCCGGTCTGGTACCAGACGTTCCACTCGTCGAACGAGAGGTTGACTCGCTTGCGGTGCTTGCCGGCGGCGCGCACGGCGTCGGCCGTCGCGACGACGGACTCGATGAAGTAGTCCATGTCGACCGCGGACGCGAGGAACGACCCGTGGTCGCCGTCGGTCTCCTGGTAGTAGGCGTGCGCCGAGACGTAGTCGACGTACTCGTACGCGTGCCGCAGGACGGTCTGCTCCCACGAGCCGAACGTCGGCATGCTCGAGTTCGACGACCCGCAGGCGACGAGCTCGATGGTCGGGTCGACGAGCCGCATGGCCTTCGCCGCCTCGGTGGCGATGCGCCCGTACTCCTCCGCCGTCTTCTGGCCCATCTGCCACGGGCCGTCCATCTCGTTGCCGAGGCACCACAGGCGGATGTCGAACGGCTCGGGGTGCCCGTTGCGCCGGCGCAGGTCGGACCACGCGGTGCCGCCGGGGTGGTTGGCGTACTCGACGAGCGCGCGTGCCGCCTCGACGCCGCGCGTGCCGAGGTTGACGGCCTCCATGACCTCGACGCCGGCGACGCGCGCCCAGTCGACGAACTCGTGCAGCCCGAACGCGTTGGTCTCGACGGTGTGCCACGCGCCGTCGAGCCGCACGGGCCGCTCCTCGCGCGGGCCGACCCCGTCCTCCCAGGTGTAGCCGGAGACGAAGTTGCCGCCGGGGTACCGGACGACCGTCGGTCCCATCTCGCGCACGAGGTCGAGCACGTCGGTGCGGAACCCGTTCTCGTCGGCGGCCGGGTGCCCGGGCTCGTAGATCCCGGTGTAGACGCAGCGGCCCATGTGCTCGACGAACGAGCCGAAGAGGCGGCGGGGCACGGGCCCGGCGGTGAAGTCGCGGTCGAGCGTGATGCGTGCGCGGGTCATGGGGCT
The DNA here is from genome assembly GCF_042667215.1 of Cellulomonas sp. NPDC057328. NCBI lineage: Bacteria > Bacillati > Actinomycetota > Actinomycetes > Micrococcales > Cellulomonadaceae > Cellulomonas > Cellulomonas sp. NPDC057328. The sequence continues at coordinate 1,582 of NZ_JBHUZW010000077.1, forward strand.
CCTCGGGTGGTGCGGGTCGGTGCGGTCCTGCGGGTGGGTGCGCTCACTGGCCGCCGAAGCCGGTCGTGGAGAACCCGCGGATGATCTGCCGCTGGAAGAAGAGGAAGACGATGACCAGCGGGAGCGCCGCGAGCACGGCCGACGCCATCGTCTGCGCGTACTGCAGCCCGTACGCGCTCTTCACGGTCTGCAGGCCGACGGGCAGGGTCATCAGGGACGAGTCCGAGATGATGATGAACGGCCACAGGAAGTTGTTCCAGGCGCCGATGAACACGAAGATCGCGACGGCCGCGAGGATCGGTCGCGAGAGCGGCAGCACGATCGACCAGAACACGCGCGGCCGGCCGGCGCCGTCGATGCGCGCGGCGTCCTCGAGCTCGACGGGCACCTGCTCGAAGAACTTCTTGAGGATGAAGACCATGGCCGGGTGCACGAGCTGCGGCAGGATGATCGCCCAGTACGTGTCGACGAGGTTCAGCGCGAGCATCTCGTAGAACAGCGGGACGATCAGCACCGGCGGCGGCACGATGATCGACGCGATGATCAGGTAGAAGAGCCACTTGCGGCCGGTGAAGTCGATGCGCGCGAGCGCGTACGCGGCGAGCGCCGACACGGCCAGCGTGACGATCGTGATGGCCGTCGCGGTGAGCAGGCTGTTCCACGTCCACAGCGGGACGTTGCCCTCGCGCAGCACGTTGGCGTACGCGTCGGTGGTGAAGCCGTCGGGCGGCAGCAGCGTCACGGGCGTCGCCGCGGCCGTGGCCTCGGACTTGAACGACGTGATCACGGCCCACACGAACGGCAGGAGCCACGTGACGGCCATGACGACGAGCGCGAGGATCGCGACGATGCGGCCGGGGCTGGCGAACCGCTCGCCGACGCGCAGGTTCGCCGCGGCGGTGAGGCGCCCGGTGCGCCGCGGACCGGGCCGGTAGGCGGCGTTCGGCTGGGGTGCGACGGTGGTGGTCATGCGTGGTCCCTCCGCGACGTGAACCGCAGCTGCGCGACCGAGATGATGATGATGACCGCGAAGAACACGTACGCGATCGCCGACGCGTAGCCGAACCGGTAGCCGGTGAAGCCGGACTCGAAGATGTACTGGACGACCGGCCGCGTGACGCCGCCCGGACCGCCCTGGGTCATGATGTAGATCTGGTCGAACACCTTGAGCGAGGCCAGGACCTGCAGCATCACGATGAGCACGGTCGTCGGGCCGAGCTGCGGGAGCGTGATGGCCCACAGCTGGCGCCACCGCCCGGCGCCGTCGAGCGCGGACGCCTCGTACTGCTGCTCGGGAATGTTCTGCAGCGCCGTCAGGTAGAGCAGGAAGTTGAACCCGACGGTCCACCACAGGGTCTCGACGACGACGGCGAGCATCGCCCACCGCGTGTCCTGCAGCCACGCCTGGCCCTCGATGCCGACGACGCCGAGCAGGGCGTTCACGAGCCCGAGCTGCGGGTTGTACATCCAGATCCAGAACTGCGCCGCCACCGTGGACGCGAGCAGGAACGGCATGAAGAACGACAGCCGCCACAGCCACTGCCCGGGCAGCCCCTGGAACACGAGCAGCGCCATGACCAGCCCGACGAGCACGAGCGGCACGGTCGACAGCACCGTGAACCACACGGTGTTGAGCATCGACCGCCACATGATCGGGTCGGACAGGGCCTCGGCGTAGTTGGCGAAGCCGAGGAACTCGCCCCCGGCGCCGGTGATGCTCTCGCCCGTGAAGCTCAGCCAGAGGCCGTGCAGCAGGGGCCAGAGCAGGAACATCGCGAAGACGACCACGAACGGCGCGACGAACGCCCACCCGATGCGGGTGTCGCGCCTGCGCTGGTGGCTGCTGACGGTGCGCGCCGGCGCGGCGGTGCCCGTGCGGGCGTCGCCGGTCCGTGCGCCGAGTGTTGCTGAGGACACGATCGGACTCCTTCGTCGGATCGGGGACGGAGCTCCGGACCGGGTCAGACCGGGTTCGGCTTGGCGAGCTGGACGTCGATGCGCCGGACGAAGGCCTCGAAGCCCTCGCGCGGGTCGGCACCCTGGAGGTAGACGTTCTGCACGGTCTCGAGGAAGTAGTTCTGGAAGTCCGACCCCGACCCGGTGAACCACGCCTCCGGGTCGTAGTTGAGGATCTCCGCGGCGGGCGCGTAGTTCGCCTGCGGCGTCAGCTGCGCGTAGTCGTCGCTCTCGATGACCGGCTGGAACGCCGGGATGTGCCCGGCCTCGGCCCAGGGCAGCGAGTTCTTCAGCAGATCGGCGACGAACTCGTACGCGGCCCGCCGCTGCTCCGGGTCGGGGTTGCTCTGGTGCGGCAGCGTGAACGCGTGCGAGTCGGCGTAGGCGGCGGGCGTGCCGAACAGCGTGGGGATCGGCTGGGCGTCGAGGCCGAACCCGGCCGCCTTCATGGTCGGCAGCTCCCACACGCCGGTGAGGAACATGCCCGCCTCGGCCGACGCGAACTCGGAGACCGCCGTGCCGTAGTCGCCGTTGGGCGTCGCCACGGTGCCGTCGAGCATCCGCTGGATGTACTCGAGCGACGACACGGCCGCGTCCACGTCGACCTTCGCGCGGTCGCCCGAGAGGTCGAACTCCGCGCCGTGCTGCTTGTAGAACGTGTAGAACAGCCGCCACATCTGGGCGCCGTCGCCCAGGTACCCGTACGCGACGCCGTGGCCGCCCGTGACGCCCTGCATGGCCCGCGCCACCTCGAGGAACGTCTCGGGGTCCTCGATCGGCACGAGCTTGCCGTCGGGGCCGAGCGCACCCGCCTGCGAGGCGACGTCCGTGTTGTACATGAGCACGAACGGGTGCGAGTCGAGCGCGATCGAGTACACGTCGCCGTCGAGCGTGCCTTTCTGCCAGACCCGCTCGAGGAAGTCACCCTCCTGCACGCCCACGTCGGCGAGCAGGTCGAGGTCCCACGGGTCGAGCAGGCCGCCCGGTGCGTACCCGGCGACGCGGGACGCGTGCATCACGGCGACGTCGGGGGCGCGCCCGCCGACGCTCGCCATGGCCAGCTTCGTGTAGTACGGCGCGCCCCACGCGAGCACCGTCTGGGTGGCCTCGTAGCCGTGGCCGAGCGTGTTGGCGTCCTCGACGAGCCCCGCCATGACGACGCCGTCGCCGCCGCTGAGCAGGTGCCAGTACGAGAGCGGCCGGGCACCGCCCGCGGCCACCGCCGCGGGGCTGCAGCCGCCGAGGGCGCCGATCGTGGCGACGCCGCCGGCTGCGGCGAGCGAGCCGAGCAGCACCTGGCGGCGCGTGAGGCCGCCGGGGTCCGGCGGGCGGCCCGCCACGGGGGGCGGCGGGGCGGCGGGGCGCAGGGGTCGTCGCAGGCTCATGTCCTCACTCCTTCGTGAGACATCACGGTCCGTCGTCGTCGGCGACGGCGCCGCACGGTCCTCCCCGACCTGCGGCTCCGTCGCCGACCACCCGATCGTTACATCGTTAGAACGCTCGGACAAGTAGGAGGGACCGGACACGCCGGACGGGTGACGGGCTCAGACGGCCGCGGGCCGGCCGTCGACGTGCGCGAGCGCCGCGCGCCCGCCCGTGCTGGCGCGCACGACCACGTGGTGCGGTACGACCACCCGGCGCGGGGCGCGGTCGCGGTCCTCGATGCGCTCGCCCAGCAGGTCCAGCGTCGTCGCGACGAACCCGCGCAGGTCGAACGACACCGTCGTCAGCGGCGGCACCGCGTACCGCCCGGGGGCGACGTCGTCGAAGCCCGCCACCGCGACGTCCTCGGGGACGCGGACGCCCCGCTGCCACAGCAGGCCCAGCACCCCGAGCGCCATCGAGTCGGTGAAGCAGAAGAACGCGTCGGGCAGCGGCGCACGGTCCAGGAACGCGGCGACCGCCGCGACGGCCGCCTCGGTCGTCCACGCCGGCACGGCCACCTCGAGCGCCGGGTCGTGCGGCACGCCGGCCGCCGCGAGCGCCTGCCGGAAGCCCTCGGTCCGCTGCCGCGCGGCCGCCGTCTCGTCGGGCGCGGGCGCACCCACCACGGCGATCCGCCGCCGACCCGCCGCGAGCAGGTGCGCCGTCATGTCCCGCGCCGCCGCGACGCTGTCGACGCCGACCTGGTCCGTGCGGTCCTGCTCGACCTCGCCGATCAGCACGGTCGGCGGCAGCGGCGCGCGGCCCAGCCCGACGTGGTCCGCCAGCACGGAGTCCTCGATGGAGACGGGGTTGAGCACGAGCCCGTCGACGAGCTGCGAGCGGGCGCGGGACAGCAGCTCGCGCTCCCGCCGGGGCTCGGCCGCGGTCTCCTCCACCTGCACGCCCCAGCCCCGCGCGTGCCCCTCCTCGACGAAGTGGTGGGCGAGCTCCGCGGAGTACGCCGTCGACAGGTCCGGCAGCGCGAGCGCGATGAGCCCGTACCGGCCGCTGCGCAGGCCGCGCGCCACGAGGTTGGGCACGTAGTCGAGCTCGGCGAGCGCCCGCTCGACGCGCTCCCGCGTCTCGGGACGCACGAAGACGCGGCCGTGGATCACGTTCGAGACCGTCTTCGGGGAGACGCCCGCCCGCGTGGCGACGTCCTTCACGGTCGGGCGCATCCGCGGGGCCTCGGGTCAGTCGGTCTCGGCGCGCGCGATCCGGCGGCGCTCCCAGACGACGAGGACGAGGACGACCGCCGCACCGGCGACCGCGAGCAGCACCGGCCCGAGCAGGTCGCCCGACGGCGCCAGCAGCCCGCGGTCCTCGTCCTGCCACGGCCACAGCGCGCGCAGCGACCCGATCATCAGGCCGGCGAGCACCGCCATGGTGCCCTGCCGACGCTGGTGCAGCAGCCACTGCAGCAGCTTGACGAACGACGCGAGACCGACCGCCGCGCCGAGCATGAACACGCCCACGAACGCCAGGTCGCGGTCGTCCAGCGCGGCCTGCACGGGCACGTACAGGCCGAGCACGACGAGCAGCGCCGACCCCGACACCCCCGGCAGCACCAGCGCGTTGATGGCCAGCGCGGCTCCGAGGAACACGTACCAGAGCGACGGGTCCGCGACCTCCGCGGGCGCGAGCCCGGCGAGCAGGAACGCCGCCACCGCGCCCACCGCGAGCAGCAGCGCGTCGAGCGCCCGGAAGCGCCGCGGCATCATCTGCAGCGGCACGACGACCGACGCGGCGATCATGCCGAGGAACACGGCGCGGGTCGGCACGGGGTGGCTCTCGAGCAGCGGCGCGATGGTCCGCAGCGAGACGAGCAGGACGACGACCATGCCGATCAGCACCGGGATCAGCAGGCGCCAGTCGACCCGGCGCAGCGCCGCCACGGCCTCCGCCGTCCCCTCCCGCCGGCTCAGGCCGGTGACCAGCGCCCGGCCGGCGTGCACGACGTGGCCCGCCGCGTCGACGAGCCGGTCGTAGAGGCCGACGACGAGGGCGATCGTGCCGCCGGAGATGCCCGGCACGGACTCCGCCGCCCCGATCAGGCCGCCGCGCACGGCGTCGAGCGGCGCGTGGGACCACGACGTCCGGCGGTCGGACGGCGCGGGACCGGGCCGGTCGGTGTCCGACGGGGCGGCGTCGCACGGGGCGGGATCAGGTCGCGTGGGCAGGCTGGCGCGGTGGGCGTCGTCGGCGGTCACCCCGGCAGCGTAGTCACGCGGGACTACCCTGACCGACGTGACGGAACGGACGATCGACTCCTGGCTGACGGACATGGACGGCGTGCTCGTGCACGAGGGCACCGCGCTGCCGGGCGCCGTCGAGTTCGTCCGCACGCTGCGCGAGCGCGAGCGCCCGTTCCTCGTCCTCACCAACAACTCGATCTTCACGCCGCGCGACCTGCGCGCGCGGCTGGCGGCCACGGGCATCGACCTCCCCGAGGGGGCGATCTGGACCTCCGCCCTCGCGACCGCGCAGTTCCTCACCGACCAGATGCCCGGCGGGTCCGCGCACGTCATCGGCGAGGCGGGCCTGACCACGGCGCTGTACGAGGCCGGGTACACGCTGACGGCGGCGCAGCCGGACTTCGTCGTGCTCGGCGAGACCCGCACGTACTCGTTCGAGGCGATCACGCAGGCCATCCGCCTCATCCAGGGCGGCGCGCGGTTCATCGCGACGAACCCCGACGTCACGGGCCCGAGCGCCGAGGGCGACCTGCCCGCGACGGGCGCCGTGGCCGCCATGATCAGCGCGGCCACCGGGCGCAAGCCCTACTTCGTCGGCAAGCCCAACCCGATGATGATCCGCTCCGCGCTCAACCGCATCGACGCGCACTCCGAGACGACGGTCATGGTCGGCGACCGCATGGACACCGACGTCGTCGCCGGCATCGAGGCGGGCCTGCGGACGTACCTCGTGCTCACCGGCTCGACGCGCGCGAGCGACGTCGAGCGGTTCCCGTTCCGGCCCACCGCCGTGCTCGACTCGGTCGCGGACCTGATCGAGCTCGTCTGAGCGTCCGGGGCGGGCGGCCGGCCGGGCGTCAGAAGCTGACGGTCGGCGCCTGGCGCAGCTGCGGGTCCTCGGCCTCGAAGTACTCGGCGCGGGTGAAGCCGAACATGTTCGCGATGATGTTCGGCGGGAAGGTCTCGACCTTCGTGTTCATCGCCCGGACGTTCGCGTTGTAGAACCGGCGTCCGGCGGCGATGCGGTCCTCCGTGTTGGTCAGCTCGGCCTGGAGCTGCTGGAAGTTCTCGCTGGCGCGCAGCGCGGGGTACGCCTCGGCGACGGCGAACAGGCGGCCGAGCGCGGCCGTCAGCTGGTTCTCCTGCGCGGCCTGCTGCGCGGGGCCCGCGGCGGGCCCGGCCGCGGCGGCACGCGCCCGCGTGACCTCGTCGAACACGGCGCGCTCGTGCGCCGCGTACCCCTTGACCGACTCCACGAGGTTCGGGATGAGGTCGTGCCGGCGGTGCAGCTCGACGTCGATCTGCCGCCACGCCTCCTGCACGAGGTTCCGCAGCCGGACGAAGCCGTTGTACTGCGCCACCGCCCACAGCAGCACGATCACGACGATCGCGACGACGACGAGCAGGGCGATGGTGCCACCGGTCACGGGAATGCCTCCGCAGGGGTCGGGACGGTCACCGGATCGTACCGACCGCCGGCCCGCCCGCGGCACCGTGCACGCGCCCGCGGCGCCGCCGTGCCGCGCCGGGCAGCCGGCGGCTCAGCCGTTCGGCGCAGCGCCGTGCGTCAGCGGGTCGTACCCGTGGTCCTGCCAGACGTGCCGCGGCACGCCGCGCACGACCGCGTGCATCACCCCGAGGCGCGGGGCGATGCGGTCGGTGTCGGTGCGGCCGACCCGCCAGGACGCGATCCAGGTGCCCTCGATGCGCCAGTCGGTGCCGACGGCGTCGTCCTGCAGCAGGCGCTCCATGAGGCGCGGGTGCAGGATCGCGTGCCCCACGCGCTCGTCGCCGGCGACCACCCGGTACGCGTCGTTGAAGGCCGCCGACTCGGTCTGCATGTCGCGCGCGCCGAGCGCCTTCGCGATCCGCGCGCCGACGCCCTCCGCGGTCAGCTCGAGCACCGGCAGGTACGCCGGGAGCGCGAGGGCGACGACGTGCGCGTGGTACGTCTTCTTCTCCTTGCCGCTGCCCGTCGACCACTCGTACGTGTACGACACGGCCGGGATGCCCTGCCACCGGCCCGTCAGCACCTCCGACGCGCGCCGGCTGTGGCCCTGCTCGAACGGCTGGTTGCGGTGCAGCCGCACGAGCCCCAGCCCGGGGTCGGTGCGCACGTACTCCCACCCGGTGGCGGCCGCCCACGCGGCGAGCTGCTCGTGCCGCTTCTTCTGCAGCCACCAGGCGAGGGCGAAGAACGCCGGCAGACCGACGGCGAGCAGCAGGACGACGAGCGTGGAGTCCATCGCTGGGCTGCGCTCAGGCCAGGCCGAGGTCCGCGAGGCCGAACAGGGGGTGGTACGGCACGCCGAGGGCCTCGATCGCCTCCCGCGCGCCCGTGGCTCGGTCGACGATCGTCGCGACGCCGAGCACCTCGCCGCCGGCCTCGCGCACGGCCTCGACCGCGGCGATCGGGGAGCCGCCGGTCGTCGACGTGTCCTCGACGACGACGACGCGGCGCCCGGCGACGTCCGGGCCCTCGATGCGCCGCTGCATGCCGTGCGCCTTCGCCTCCTTGCGGACGACGAACGCGTCGAGGTCCTGCCCGCGCGACGCCGCCGCGTGCAGCAGGGCGGTGGCCACGGGGTCCGCGCCGAGCGTGAGCCCGCCGACCGCGTCGACCTCCGCCGTGCCGAGCCCGGCCTCCTCGAGCATGTCCAGCATGAGGTGCCCGATGAGCGGGGCCGCGCAGTGGTGCAGCGTCGCGCGGCGCAGGTCGACGTAGTAGTCGGCCTCGCGGCCCGACGACAGCGTCACGCGCCCGCGCACGACGGCGAGCTCGACGATCAGGTCCCGCAGCTGCTCGCGCGGGGTGGGCGACAGGTCGGAGGTCACGGCGGACAGAGTAGCGACGCGCGCCGTCCGGCCGGTGCGTGCCCGCTCAGTCGGTGCGCGCGCCGTCCTGGTCCGCGGCCTGGTCGACGGCCTCGGCCGCCGTCGGCTCGTCGGGCAGCTCGACGCCCTTGCGGTACCGCCCGATCGCGCGCACGGCGGACCGCGGCAGCACCCGGACGAGCGCCGAGGTCGCCTTGTACCGCAGGCTCGGGGTCGAGATGACGACGCCGCGGCGCACGTCGGCGAGCGCGGTCGCGACCACGTCCTCGGGGTCCAGCCACGCCACCTCGGGGTAGGCGCTCGTGTCGATGTCCCCGCGCGCGTGGAACTCGGTGTGCGTGAAGCCCGGGCAGACGACGGTGGCGGTCACGCCCGTCCCCTCCAGCTCGACCGCGAGGCCCTCGGTGAACGAGCGCACCCACGCCTTGTGGGCGGAGTACGTGCCGGACGCGAGCAGCGCGGCGACGGACGCGACGTTGAGGATCGCGCCCCGGCCCCGCTCGACCATGGCGCCGGCCGCCGCGTGCGAGAGCACCATGACGGCCCGGACCATGACGTCCAGGCCCTCCTCCTCGCGCCGCACGTCGCCGCCGACGAAGCGCTGGTGGATGCCGAAGCCGGCGTTGTTGACCAGCAGGCCGACGGGGCGCTCGGTGGCGCGCAGGCGGTCGGCGACGCGCTCGACGTCGGCGCGGTCCGTCAGGTCGGCGACGAGGACCTCGGCGTGCACGCCGGCGGCGGCCTCGAGCTGGCGGGCGAGGCGCGTGAGGCGCTGCTCGTCGCGGGCGACGAGCACGACGTCGTGCCGGGCCGTCGCGAGCTGCCAGGCGAACTCGAGGCCGAGGCCGGCGCTCGCCCCGGTGACCAGTGCGGTTCCCATGGGCGCCACCCTACGGAACCTGCCGGGGCCCGCGCGGCGCGTCGCGCCGTCGCGCGCCGTCGTGCCGGGTCGCGCGTCGGCGGGCGGGGTCGCGCGACGGCGGGCGGCGTCGCGCGACTGCGCGCGGGTCTGCCGACGTCCACAGGCCCGCCGGGCGGCCACCGCGCCGGCGCCGGGGCTCGTAGGGTGGTCGGGTGCTGCCGGACCCCACCTCCCCCGACGCGCCGCCGGACGTCCCGGCGGACCCGTTCGCCGGTGGCGACGAGCCGCCGTGGTGGGACGTCGAGCCGCCCGCCGACGCGTGGGAGCCGCCCGCCGACCCGTGGGACGCCCCGGGCGACGCGGCCGCCGCGCGCCCCCGACGTGCGGCGACGCCCGTCTCGCGCGAGCCCGCCGCCCCGCGCGAGCCCGGCCGTCCGGCGCCCTCGCACGGCGACGCGCGCACGGTGCTGCACCGCGTGTGGGGGTACGACGCGTTCCGCGGCGACCAGGAGGCGGTCGTCGACACGGTCGTCGGGGGCGGCGACGCGGTCGTGCTCATGCCGACCGGCGGCGGCAAGTCGCTCTGCTACCAGGTGCCCGCGCTGGTCCGCGAGGGCACGGGCGTCGTGGTGTCCCCGCTGATCGCGCTCATGCAGGACCAGGTCGACGCCCTCTCCGCGCTGGGCGTGCGGGCCGGGTTCCTCAACTCGACGCAGGAGCGGGAGCAGCGGCGGGCCGTCGAGGACGCGTTCCTCGCGGGCGAGCTCGACCTGCTGTACCTCGCGCCGGAGCGCCTCCGCGTGCCGGAGACCCTCGCGCTGCTCGAGCGCGGGCACGTCGCGCTCTTCGCGATCGACGAGGCGCACTGCGTGAGCCAGTGGGGCCACGACTTCCGCCCCGACTACCTTCAGCTCTCGGTCCTGCACGAGCGGTGGCCGGACGTGCCGCGCATCGCGCTGACGGCGACGGCCACCCCGGCGACGCACCGCGAGATCTGCCAGCGCCTGCAGCTGGAGGACGCGCGGCAGTTCGTCGCGAGCTTCGACCGCCCGAACATCCGCTACCGGATCGTCGGCAAGGACGACCCGCGCCGCCAGCTGCTGCACCTGCTGCGCACCGAGCACGACGGCGACTCGGGCATCGTCTACTGCCTGTCGCGGGCGTCGGTCGAGCAGACGGCGGAGTGGCTGGTGCGCAACGGCGTCGCCGCGCTGCCGTACCACGCGGGCCTCGACCGCCGGGTGCGCGCGCAGAACCAGTCGCGGTTCCTGCGCGAGGACGGCCTCGTGATGGTCGCGACGATCGCGTTCGGCATGGGCATCGACAAGCCGGACGTGCGGTTCGTCGCGCACCTCGACCTGCCGAAGTCCGTGGAGGGCTACTACCAGGAGACCGGCCGCGCGGGCCGCGACGGGCTGCCGTCGACGGCCTGGCTGGCGTACGGGCTCGCGGACGTCGTGCAGCAGCGCAAGATGATCGACGGCTCGGAGGGCGACGCCGAGCACCGCCGCCGCCTCACGCAGCACCTCGACGCGATGCTGGCGCTGTGCGAGACGGTCGACTGCCGCCGCGTGCAGCTGCTCGCGTACTTCGGCCAGCCGTCGGACGGGCCGTGCGGCAACTGCGACACGTGCCTCGAGCCGCCCGAGTCGTGGGACGGGACGGTGCCCGCGCAGAAGCTGCTGTCGACGGTGGTGCGCCTCGACCAGCGCGGGCAGCGGTACGGCGTCGGCCACGTGGTCGACATCCTGCGCGGCAAGGAGACGCCGCGGGTGCGCCAGCTCGGGCACGAGCAGCTCTCGACGTTCGGCATCGGGCAGGACCTGTCCGACGGCGAGTGGCGCGGCGTGGTGCGCCAGCTGCTCGCGGCGGAGCTGCTCGCCGTCGACACGCAGGGGTACGGCACGCTGCGGATCACGCCGGCGTCGGCGGACGTGCTGCGCGGCGGGCGCGAGGTCCGGCTGCGGCGCGAGCCCGAGCGCACCGGGCGGGCGACCCGCGAGCGCCGCGGCGGGGGCCGGTCGGCTGCCGCGGCGGACCTCACGGGCGGCGACGCGTCGGCGTTCGAGGCCCTGCGCGCGTGGCGCGCGGGCGCGGCCAAGGAGCAGGGCGTGCCCGCGTACGTGGTGTTCCACGACGCGACCCTGCGGGAGATCGCGACGCGCCGACCGACGTCACGGGCGGAGCTCGGCACGATCGGCGGCGTCGGCGCCGCCAAGCTCGACCGCTACGCCGACGGGGTGCTGGCGACGATCGCCGGCCTCGGCGACGACGCGGCCTGACGACCGCCGGACGGGCGGTCGTCGGCGCGGGACGCCGACGGCCGGACGCCGGCGCTGGTCTCTGAGCCGGTGCCGACGGCGGGCCGGCGTCCCGCGGAGAAGCAGCAGCGTGTCCCCGCGCGACGTGTCCGTGGCGGCGTGTCCACGTCGGGAGGACATGGTCTCCCCGGCCGTACGCACGCGAGGCGCACACCGTGCGTACGCCCGCGGGAAGGGATCTCCTCCGGTGCCGACACGCCGGGCGTGGCGCGCCGGCTGCGGCGGCCACCCGCACAGGCAGAGCCACGGCCACCGGCACCAACATCCGGCACCGGCACCGGCATCCGGCACCGGCACCGGCACCAGGGTGGGGCGACGCCGAGGCCGACGGGCGTCGCGAGGGTCGGTCCGCGAGCCCGGGGCCGCGGGCGCGTCAGGCCGGGGCAGCGCCCGTCGAACCGCGGATGACCAGGTGCGTGGGCAGCACCGACGGGTCGCTGCCGTGGCCGAGGTAGGGCCCGGTGCCCTCGAGCCGGGAGATGAGGAGGTCGGCGGCGAGGCGGCCGGCGCGCTCCATGGGGGACGCGACGGTCGTCAGGGCCGGGCGGACCAGGTCGGCGCCGAAGACGTCGTCGCAGCCGACGACGCTCATGCGTGCCGGCACGTCGACCCCGCGGGCGTCGAGACGCTCGAGGATGCCGAACGCGAGCAGGTCGTTGAACGCCACCACGGCGGTGACGCCTGCCTGGACGGCGGCGTCGGCGGCCGCAGGCCCGGCCGTGCGCACCGGCGCGTACGGGCCGAGGACGGTGACGTCGAGGCCGAGGCGCGCGGCGGCGGGGTGCAGCGCGGCCTGCCGGCGGGTGTCGGACCACGACGTGCGGGGGCCGGACGCGTACGCGACGCGGCGGTGCCCCAGCGAGGCGAGGTGCTCCAGCGCCTGCACGAGACCGCCGGGCGTGTCGATGAGCACGCTCGGCGCCGACAGGGACGGGCTCGTGCGGTTGACCGCGACGACCGGGAGGTCGGCGGCGAGCTCGGCGAGGCGCGCGTCGGCCAGGCGCGACGCGGCGAGCACGGCGCCGTCGACGGTGCCGCGCAGCCCGACGAGCGCACGCGCCTCGGCCTCGGCGGACTCCTCGGTGTCGACGAGCACCTGGACGTAGCCGCCCTCGCGCAGCCGCGCGCCCGTCCCCCGGACGAGCCCGAAGTAGAACGGGTTGGTGACGTCGGGGACGACGAGTGCCACCGTGGTGGTGCGCCCCGACGACAACGCGCGGGCCGACGCGCTGGGCGTGTACCCGAGGGCGTCGGCCGCGGCGCGGACCCGCTCGGTGGTGTGCGCGCTGATGCGTCCGGGACGTGTGAGGGCGCGCGAGGCCGTCGACACGGCGACGCCCGCCTTCTCGGCGACGTCGCGCAGCGTGGGCTGCCTGTTCACGCGGTCCTCCGTTCGCTGACGGGTCGTGGCGGTGCGGCACGCCGCCTGCGAGGCGGTGCACCCGTGGCACATCGGGTGGCAAATCATGGCACACGATTGCCATCCCGCGGCAGCCCTGCCTACGCTCGCCGCAGCCCGCCGACGAGGTGCGGGCGGGAGGAGCGACAAGGATGTCCACCGCGATCCGCACCGCCGAGGTGCTGGTCTCCAGCCCCGGCCGCAACTTCGTGACCCTGCGCGTGGTCACCGAGGACGGCGTCGTCGGGCTCGGCGACGCGACGTTGAACGGCCGCGAGCTGTCCGTCGCCAGCTACCTGACCGACCACGTGGTCCCCCTGCTCATCGGCAGGGACGCGCACCGGATCGAGGACACGTGGCAGTTCCTCTACCGCAGCGCGTACTGGCGCCGCGGCCCGGTGACCATGGCGGCCATCGCCGCCGTCGACATGGCCCTGTGGGACATCAAGGCCCGGGTCGCCGGCATGCCGCTGTACCAGCTGCTCGGGGGCGCCAGCCGCACCGGGCTCATGGCGTACGGGCACGCGTCCGGGCGCGACCTGCCGGAGCTGTTCGACTCGATCCGCAAGCACCTCGACGAGGGCTTCCGCTCGATCCGCGTGCAGACGTCGGTGCCCGGCATCACCGCCGTCTACGGCGTGGCCGCGCAGCCGTCGACGTCCGGCCGGTACGACTACGAGCCCGCGCAGCGCGCGCCGCTGCCCGCCGAGGAGGACTGGGACACCCGCGCGTACATGCGCCACCTGCCCGGCGTCTTCGAGGCGGTCCGCAACGAGTTCGGGCCCGAGCTGCCGCTGCTGCACGATGGCCACCACCGCATGACCCCGATCCAGGCGGCACGCCTGGGCAAGGACCTCGAGCCGTACGACCTGTTCTGGCTCGAGGACTGCACCCCGGCGGAGAACCAGGACGCGCTGCGGCTGGTCCGGCAGCACACCGTGACGCCGCTCGCGATCGGCGAGGTCTTCAACACCGTGTGGGACTACCAGACGATCATCCGCGAGCAGCTCATCGACTACGTGCGCTCGTCGGTGACGCACGCGGGCGGCATCACGTCGCTGCGCCGCATCGTCGACTTCGCCGCCCAGTACCAGATCAAGTCGGGCTTCCACGGGCCGACCGACATCTCGCCCGTCGGCATGGCGGCGGCGCTGCACCTGGGCCTCGCGATCCACAACTTCGGGATCCAGGAGTACATGCAGCACTCGCCGACGACGCACGAGGTGTTCCGCACGTCGTTCACGTTCGACGACGGCTACCTGCACCCCTCCGACGAGCCGGGGCTGGGCGTCGTGCACGACGACGACGCGGCCGCGCGGTTCCCCTACGAGACGGCGTACCTGCCGTTCAACCGGCTGAAGGACGGGACGGTGCACGACTGGTGAGCACGACGACGACGCAGGAGAGCTGGCAGGACGTCCCCTGGCAGGACCGCGGCTGGCACGACGCGTGGCTGCCCGACGCCGCGTTCCGGCCGCTCGGGTCGCGCCGCGTGCTCGTGGCGCTCGGGCCGGACGCCGGGCCGGTCGGCGACACGGTCCTCGCGGAGCTGCGGCGAGCCACCGGGCTGTTCGGCGGCTCGCTCACCGTGAGCACGGCCGACGCCCCGGTCGACGCGGACGTGGTCGACGCGCACGACGTCGCGCTCGTCGTCGCGGTCCGCGCGGCGCAGGTCGGGACCGCGTCGATGCGGTTCGCGCACCCGACGACCGACCCGAACGCGCATCTCGTCGGGCCGGCGAGCCGGGGCACGCTGGACGGGTACGCGAGCGCGCCCCTCGGCGAGGACTCCTTCCTGCTGGGCCGCCGGGACGGGAACGCGTACGTCGTCGCCGGCGGGCACCGCGGACTCCTGTACGGCCTGCACGCCCTCGTCCGCGAGGGTGAGCAGGGCTGGGCGGCGGACGAGGACCAGGTGTTCGACCTCCCCGTCTCGTCGCTGCGCATGCTCGACCACTGGGACAACGTCGACGTGCACCCCGTCATGGGTCAGGTCGAGCGCGGGTACGCCGGCGGGTCGCTGTGGTTCGAGGCGGGCCGCGTGCGCGAGGACCTCACGCGCGTCGCCGCGTACGCGCGGCTGCTCGGCTCGGTCGGCATCAACGCCGTCTCGCTCAACAACGTCAACGTCGGCCGCACCGAGGCGCGGCTGCTGACCGACGGCCTGCCGGACGTGGCCCGCCTCGCCGACCTGTTCCGCCCGCACGGCGTCCGCACGTACCTGTCGGTGTCGTTCGCGGCGCCGATGACGCTCGGCGGCCTGCCGACGTCCGATCCGCTCGACGCCGACGTGCAGCGCTGGTGGGCCGACGCGGCGGACCGCGTGTGGGCGGCGGTCCCGGACTTCGGCGGGTTCGTCGTCAAGGCGGACTCCGAGGGCCAGCCGGGGCCGTTCGCGTACGGGCGCGACCACGCCGACGGCGCGAACCTGCTGGCCCGCGCGGTCGCGCCGCACGGCGGCACGGTGTTCTGGCGGGCGTTCGTCTACAACCACACGCAGGACTGGCGGGACCGGTCGACCGACCGCGCCCGGGCGGCGTACGACCACTTCCACCCGCTCGACGGGCGGTTCGACGACAACGTCGTCGTGCAGGTCAAGCACGGCCCGCTGGACTTCCAGACGCGCGAGGCCGTCTCCCCCGTCATCGGCGCGATGCCGCGCACGCGCGTGGCCGTCGAGCTGCAGGTGACGCAGGAGTACACCGGGCACCAGAAGCACGTCTGCTACCTGGGGCCGTGGTGGAGCGAGATCCTCGGCTTCCCGCTCACGCAGAACGCGACGCGCACCGTCGCCCAGGTCGTCACCGGCCTGCCCGGCCCCGCGGACGTCGACGAGCCCGACGGCCCGGACGCGCCACCGCGCCGCGCCGGCGGGATCGTCGCCGTCTCCAACGTCGGCGACGACGCGTTCTGGACGGGCCACCCGCTGGCGCAGGCCAACCTCTACGCGTTCGCGCGCCTGGCGTGGAGCCCGGAGGCCGATCCCGTCGAGGTCCTCGACGAGTGGATCACGCTGACGTTCCCCGACGCCGACCCGCGCCTGCGCGACACGCTGCACCGGCTCATGGACCACTCGTGGCGCACGTACGAGGCGTACACCGCGCCCCTCGGCGTCGGGTTCATGGTCGACCCGGTGCGGGGCCACTACGGGCCGAACGTCGACGGGTACGAGTACTCGAAGTGGGGCACGTACCACTTCGCCGACCGCGACGGCATCGGCGTCGACCGCACGCGTGCGACCGGCACGGGCTACACGGGCCAGTACGCGGCGCCGTGGCGGGACGTGTACGAGGACCTCGCGACGTGCCCCGACGAGCTGCTGCTGTTCTTCCACCACGTGCCGTGGGAGCACCGGCTGCACTCCGGCACGACGGTCGTGCAGCACGTGTACGACTCGCGCGCGGACGCCGTCGACGAGGTGGAGCGGATGGGCGCCGCGTGGGCGGACGTCGCCGGGCTCGTCGACGACGCCCTGCACGCGCGCGTCACCGAGCGGCTCGCCGAGCAGCTGCGCTCCGCCACGGAGTGGCGCGACCAGGTGCGCACGTACGTGTTCCGCAAGAGCGGCGTGCCCGACGCGTCGGGGCGGCCGATCTACTGACGGCACCCGCGTGTGCAGCCGTCGCGGGCGCGTGCAGCGTCGCGGGCGCGTGCAGCGTCGCGGGCGCGTGCAGCGTCGCGGGCGCGTGCAGCGTTGCGGACACCCGAG
>NZ_JBHUZW010000078.1:0-17833 GCF_042667215.1 Cellulomonas sp. NPDC057328
CCGCTCCCCGGGGGGGGGGGGGGGTTGGGGGGGGGGGTCCGGGGCCGGGTCCGGCGGGGGCCGGCGCGGGGGCCCGGCGGCGACCGCCGGGGGGGGGCCCCGGGGCCGACGGGTGACGTCGTCAGCGTGCGGCGAGCGCCCGGCCGGCGGCGACGGCGGCGGCCTCCGCCTCCTTCTTCATCAGCTCGGCGGGCTCGGCGAGCGCGTCCATCGCGGGGTTGACGCCGACGAGGGTGAGCTCGCGCTCGATCACCGTGAGGTCGGCCTGCCAGACGTCGCCGATGATGCGGCGCAGGTAGCCGATGGCGTGGTCCCAGCCCTCCTTGGGCGTGCCCGCCGCGTAGCTGCCGCCGCGCGTCACGACGAGCACGACGGGCTTGCCCGCGAGGTACGGGTCGCCGACGGTGCCGCCCGCGATCGCCAGGTCGATCCAGGTCTTGACGTGCTGCGAGACGCCCCAGTTGTAGAGCGGCAGGGCGAGCACGGCCGCGTCGGCGGCGCGCAGCTCGTCGGCGACCTCGACCGCGAGCGCGGCGGCGGCCGCCTGCTCGGGGGTGCGCTGCTCGACGGGCGTCCAGCCGGCGCCGACGGCGGTGGCCCAGGCGTCGGCGGGCAGCGGGTCCTCGCCGAGGTGCCGGTGGACGACCGTCTCGCCCGGTCGCGCGGCGAGGAGCTCGGCGGTGACGATGTCGGCGAGCGCGGCGCTCGCCGAGCGGTCGCCCTGGATGGTGGCGTCGATGCGCAGCACGGTCATGGTGCCTCCTGGTGTCTCGCGGCGGACGTCGCGATGTTGAATGCTCAACAGACAGTAGGCGGCATGGCTTGAATGTTCAACACCCGTAGACTTCCGGCATGACCGAGCGGGCTGACGAGGACGTCCCCTGGCTCGTGGGCGCCCAGCTGGAGGACTGGAAGGCCGTGATGGCGCTCGTCACCGTCCTGCCGGCGGCGATGGACGCCCAGCTCAAGCGCGACTCCGGGGTCAACCTGTACGAGTACCAGGTGCTCGCGGCCCTCTCCGCGCGGCCGCACGGCGAGCTCCCGATGAGCGACCTCGCCCGGCTGTCCGGCGGCTCCCCGTCCCGCCTCTCGCACGCCGTCTCACGGCTGGAGGACCTCGGGTGGGTCACGCGGGGGTCGTGCACCGAGGCCGGCAAGCGGACGAGCGCACGCCTCACCCCGGCGGGGCGCGAGAAGCTGCGTGCCACCGCGCCCGGGCACGTGCGCGAGGTGCGCCGTCTCGTCGTCGACGTGCTCGGGCCGGAGGGGTTCGCCGCCCTGGCACGCGCCGGCCGGGCGGTCACGCAGGTCGCCGCACCCGACGTCGCGGCGATCCTCGCCGCGCCCGTGCCGACGGCGCGCGGCTAGCGCGGGCGGCGTCCGGTCGGACGAGCGCCGGTCGGACGAGCGCCGGTCGGACGAGCGCCGGTCGGACGAGCGCCGGTCGGACGAGCGCCGGACGGACGACGAGCGGGCTCAGGACTCCTCGGCGTCCCAGTCCGTCAGCGCGACGGAGCCCGCGAGCAGGGCGGTCGTGGCGAGCCACAGCGTGCGCGCCCTCGGCTCCTTCGCGATGCCCGTGAGCAGCGGCAGCGCCACGTAGAGCGGGTCGGAGAGCAGGTCGGCCGTGCGGTGCGCCTTGAGGGACAGCACCGGCTTCAGTGCCAGCGGCGTGCGCGTCAGCGCGTTCACCACCGTCGCAACCGTGCCGAAGGCGCCGAAGAACACCTTGGCCCGGGTGCTCATGCCGAGCACGTGCGGCACGGTGAGGAGGGTGCCGGCGACCCCGTAGTCGAGCGCGGCGTGGACCGTGGGGGAGATGGGCTTCGTCATGCACCGAGGCTAGGAACGGCGGCCGGTGCCCGCCGCCCGAGGCGCGGAAGTCGGGCGCGGGCGTGTGGGAGACTGCCGCGCACCGGCGCTCGCGCCGGTCGGGAGGGCTGGCTGAGCGGCCGAAAGCGACGGTCTTGAAAACCGTTGGTGCGGTGACCCCGTACTCAAGGGTTCGAATCCCTTGCCCTCCGCTGGTCCGACGGGCGCGGGTTCCCAGGCCGGCCACCCGGGCGCCATCATGAGGCGATGACGTTCCGCGGGGGCACGGGCAGCGGGCGGACGCCGGGCGACGTGGTCGTCGTCGGCGGGAGCCTCGCCGGGCTGCTGGCCGCCGCCGCGCTGGCCGGCCCGGGGCGGACCGTGACCGTGGTGGAGCGGGACGTCGTGGCCGACGCCCCGGCGCCGCGCCCCGGCGTGCCGCAGGGGCGCCAGCCGCACGCGCTGCTGTACCGGTCGCTGGTGGCGGTCGAGGAGCTGCTGCCGGGGTTCGGCGACGACCTGCGGGCTGCCGGCGCCGTGCCGGTCGACACGGGTGCGCTCGCGTGGCTGGGTGAGCTCGGGTGGTCGCCGGACAGCGAGCAGTTCCCCGTCCTTTCCGCGTCGCGTCCCCTGATCGAGCACGTCGTGCGGACGCGCGTCCTCGAGCTGCCGGGGGTCCGGACGGTCGACGGAGCCCGCGTCACCGGCCTGAGCGCAGCCGACGCGGATCCGGGCTCCGGCGCCGATCCCGGCTCGCCGAGGTGGTCGGTCGCGCTCGAGGGGCGCGAGGCGCTGCCCGCGGACCTCGTCGTCGACGCGTCCGGCCGTGCGTCGCGGCTGCCCGTGTGGCTCGACGCGCTGGGCGTCCCCCCTGCCGCCGTCGAGCAGGTCGACGCCCGCATCGGGTACGCGACGCGCACGCTCCGGCTGCCCGTCGACGCCGTCGGTCCCGCCGGCGTGGTGATCGCGCAGCTGCCGGACCAGCCGGGCGGCATCGCGCTGCCGGTGGAGGGCGGGCGCTGGCTCGTCGCGGCCGCCGGCGCGGGCGACCGGCGGCCGCCCCGTGAGCCCGACGCGTGGCGCGCCTACCTCGGCGCGCTGCGCGACCCGGCGCTCGCGGAGATCGTCGACGCGGGTGAGCTCGAGGGCGAGGTCGTCGTCCACCGGCAGACGGCGAACGTGCGCCACCGGTACGACCGGGTGCCGGGCTGGCCCGGCGGGCTCGTCGTCGTCGGCGACGCGCTGTGCGCGTTCGACCCCGTGTACGGGCAAGGTGTCGCGGTGGCCGCGCTGGAGGCGCTCGCGCTGCGGGACGCGGTCCGGCGGGACGACCTGACGACCGCGCGCGGTGCCCGGCGGTTCCTGCGCCGGGCGGTCCGGGCCGGCGCGCTGCCGTGGGCGATCGCCACCGGGGAGGACCTGCGGCTGCCCACGTCCGAGGGGCGGGTGCCGCGGGCCACCGCGCTCGCGGGCGTGTGGACGGGCGAGCTCGCGCGCCTCGGGACGCACGGCGACACCGTCGCGCAGGCGGCGCTCGCCCGGGTCTACCACCTCATGGCGTCGCCGCTGAGCGTGTACCGGCCGTCGCTCGTGGCGCGCGTGCTCCGCGCGCGGCTGCGCGGGTACGGCCCGCCGGTGCCGCGGCCGCAGATCGTGCGCGGGGCGGTGCGCGGGGCCGCGGACGTCTCGCCACCGGCCGCCCGCCCGTAGGCTCCCGCGCGTGGAGGACGACGTGACCGCGCAGGTGGACCGGGCCGACGACGCGACCGGCGGCGGAGGTGCGGGTGCGCCCACGGCCACGCCGGTCGGGACCGACCTCGGCGCGCTCGACCACGCGGCCGCCGCCGCGATGTGGGACCGCTACGCCGCCGTCCACCCCGCCGCCGCCCGCGACGGCTACGTCGTCGACCGGTTCGGCGACTCCGCGGCGCTGTCGGACGCGCTGCTCGCCGTCGTCCTCGAGGGCCGCAAGCGTGCGACCGCCGAGCTCGTCACCGAGTTCGCCGCGCGCGACGAGCCCCTGCCGCGCATCGGGGCGCACTGGGTCGCGTGCGACGGCGCCGGCCGCCCGCGCGCGATCCTGCGCAGCACCGAGCTGCGGGTCGCGACGTTCGACGAGGTCGACGAGCGGTTCGCGTACGACGAGGGCGAGGACGACCGGACGCTGACGTCGTGGCGCCGCGAGCACCGCCGGTACTGGGAGCGGACGTGCGCGCGCCGCGGGGTCGTCTGGCGGGAGGACGACGAGATCGTGCTCGAGCGGTTCGCGGTCGTGTGGCCGCCAGAGGTCGCGGACGGGGCGACGCCCGGGCGCTGACGCGGCGCGCGGGCGGGTGAACCCGACGTTCACCCGACCCCGCCGATCCGGACGAACCGGGCGCGACGTACGTTCGCGAGGAGCCCGCCCGACGGGGTGCGGGCAGACCGGGGGGTCACCATGAACGTGTCGTCGTCCGTCGTCGCCACCGCGCTCGTCGCGGGGTCGCTGGTCCTGGCAGGGCCTGCCGCGGCCGCCCCGCCGAGGGCGTCCGCCGTCCCGCCCGCCCTCGCGTGCGGAGACGCGGTGGAGGGGGCCGTGGTCCTCACGCACGACCTGGTCTGTGCGGAAGGGCCCGGGCTGGTCCTGTCCCGCGGCGCCACGCTCGACCTCGGCGGGCACACGCTCCGCGGCTCCGGATCGGGGACGGCGCTGCTGGTCGACTGGCCGAGCGAGGACCCCGGCACGGGCCCCGTGGCGGTCGCGAACGGGACGGTCGTCGGGTGGGGAGACGGTCTGGCCGTGAGCGAGGCGGACGTGACCGTGCGGGACGTGACGTTCGACCGGATCACGTCGACCGCCGTCGCCGCGCACCCCGCGTCGTCGGTCGTGCTCGAGTCGTCGACCGTCCGGCGCAGCGGGACGGGCGTCCTGGTGTACTTCTTCAGCGGTCTGACGGTCAGGGGCTCGCGGTTCCTCGACAACGGCACGGGCGTGATCGCCGGCTCCGACAGCGGCTACACGGTCACCGACTCGACCTTCGAGGGCAACACGCAGGGTGTGCTGTGCGACGAGTCGCACGGGGAGGTCACGCGCTCCCGGTTCGTGCGCAACGAGACGGCCGTCCACTTCGACTGGTGCAGCGCCAGCCGCCTGCACGACAGCGAGCTCGTGCGCAACGGCACCGCCCTGCGGACGACGTACCCGTCGATCCACGTCAACGACTCCGAGGGCAACCAGGTCTTCCGCAACCGGTTCGACCGCAACGACGTCGCCGTCACCCTGCGGCTCAACGCGCACCTTCAGGACAACCGGTTCACCCGCAACGGCACCGCGGTCACCGCCCTGACGGCCGGCCTGCAGCAGGAGATCGGGCTCATCGCGATGGAGCGCAACACCTTCGACCGCAACGGCGACGCCGTCGACGTCGACACGAGGATCCGGATGCAGGACAACGTCGCGACGCGGAACACCGGCTGGGGCATCCACACCCCGGCCGCGGAGGACCTCGGCGGCAACGTCGCGTGGGGCAACGGCCGCGAGCCGCAGTGCACCGGCGTGGTGTGCACGGGACGTCCGCGGTCGTGACCGTCCCGGGGTGAAACCGACGTTCACCCGCGGTGCCCGTACCGGGACGAAACGGGCGGTCATAGGTTCGCGGTGAGCCCCGTCCAGAGGGGCGCGGGCAGACCGGGGGGTCACCATGAACGTGTCGTCGTCCGTCGTCGCCACCGCACTGGTCGTCGGGTCGTGCGTCCTCGCCGCACCCGCGGTCGCGGCGCCACCGCCCACCGCAGCGCCGGCGCTCGCGTGCGGGGACACGGTCACCGGGGCCGTCGTCCTCGGCCGCGACCTCGTCTGCACGACCGCGCCGGGGCTGGTCCTGACGCGGGGCGCCACGCTCGATCTCGGCGGTCACACGGTCCGCGGTCCGGGCGAGGGGACGGGCCTGCTCATCCACTGGCCGGACGGGGAGTCGGGGACGGACCCGGTGACGGTCGTGAACGGCACGGTGCGGGACTGGGGCGACGGCATCGTCGCGAACGAGGCCGCCGTGATCGTGCGCGACATGACGCTCGTGGACATCCCCGGCACCGCCGTCTCCGGGTTCCTGAGCGACCTCACGGTCGACCGGACCACGGTCCGCCGCACGGGGAACGGCGTGAACCAGTTCTACTTCGGCTCGGTCACGGTCACCGCGTCACGGTTCGTCGACAACGGCCTCGGGGTGACCGCCGGGTCCAGCGGACAGCTGACGGTGGACGGCTCGACGTTCGAGGGCAACGGGACGGGCGTGGACTGCAGCGAGGCGGTCGTCCGGATCGCGCGTACGCGGCTCGTCCGGAACACCACGGCGGTCCACTTCGACTGGTGCATCGGCGGCGAGCTGCTCGACAGCGAGCTGGTCCGCAACGGGACGGCGCTGCGGACCCGGACGCCGACGCCGTGGGTGGACTGGCTGGGGGACCAGGTCGTGGGCAACCGGTTCGACCGGAACGACGTCGCGCTCGACCTCCGCGAGAACGCGGACCTGCGGGACAACGTGTTCACGAGGAACGGCACCGCGTTCCGCGCCCTCACGGCGGACAGCGACTTCCCGATCAGGCTGTTCACGATGGAGCGCAACACGTTCGACCGCAACGGCGACGCGGTGGACGTCGACACGCCGATCCGCATCCAGGACACCGTGGCGACCCGGAACACCGGCTGGGGCATCCACACCCCGGCCGCGGAGGACCTGGGCGGCAACGTGGCGTGGGGCAACGGCCGCGAGCCGCAGTGCACCGGCGTGGTCTGCGCGGGACGTCCGCGCTCGTGACGCCGGCGGGCGGCATCATGGCGCGGTGACCGACGCCACCGACGCCGCCCGTGACACCCTCCCTGCCGACCCGCAGCCCCTGATGGGGTTCGCGGACCTGGTGGCCATGCTCGAGCCCCTCGACGAGTTCCGGGGCGACGGCCCGTCGCCGCAGGAGGTCGTGGCGGCGTTCCCGGAGTGGGCGGCGGTCGACGTCGAGGACGTCACGGTCGACGGCCCGCACGGGCGCGTGCCCGCACGCCTGTACCGACCGGGCGGCGCGGACGCCGCGCCCGTGCGGGCCGCGTGCGTGTGGGTGCACGGCGGCGCGTTCGTCATGGGGACGCTCGACATGGCGGAGTCGCACGCGGTCGGGCTGGCGCTCGCCCACCGCGGGGTCGCCGTGCTCGCGCTCGACTACCGCAAGGCGCTGCGCGGCGTCCGGCACCCGGTCCCGCTCGACGACGTCGCCGCCGGCTGGGCGTGGGCACGCGCGCACGCCGACCGGCTCGGCGTGGCGGCCGACGACCTGCACCTGGGCGGCGCGTCGGCGGGCGGCGCGCTCGTCGCCGGGCTGACGCTGCGGCTGCGCGACCGCGGCGAGCCGCTGCCGCGCTCCCTCGTCCTCGCGTACACGGCCGTGCACCCGGGGCCCGTCGGCCCGTCGGAGGAGCTCGCCCGGATCCGTCGCGAGACCGCCGACGCCTTCGGCGACGACTTCATGGACGCCTGCTGCGCGAACTACGCCGGCGCCGCGATCGGCGACCCGTACGCGTTCGCGGCGAACGGCGACGCGACCGGCCTGCCGCCGACCCTCGTGCTCACGTGCGAGCAGGACGTGCTGCGGTTCTCCGCGGAGGAGTGGGCCCGGGACGCGACCGCGGCCGGCGTGGACGTCGTGCTCGAGGACCTGCCCGGTGCGCGCCACGGCGTCCTGGACCAGCCGACGACCGCGCACGGCCGCACCATGACGACGCGCATCGGCGACTGGCTGCTGACCGGCGCCGACGGCCGCGCCTGACGGGCGTCGCGGACGTGCCGCGTCAGCCCGCCACGCGCCGCACGAGCTCGGCGATGCGCTTCTCGTCCGCCGGCGTCACGTCGGTCAGCGCGAACGCGGTCGGCCACATGGTGCCGTCCTCGAGCTCCGCGACGTCGTTGAAGCCCAGGGTCGCGTAGCGCGTGCCGAACTTGGCGGCCGCCTGGAAGAAGCAGACGACCTTGCCGTCCTTCGCGTACGCCGGCTGCCCGTACCAGGTGCGCGGCGTGAGCGTCGGGGCGTGCTCGCGCACGATCGCGTGCACGCGCTCGGCGAGCGCGCGGTCGGCCGGCGGCATCTCGGCGATCTTCTCGAGCAGGTCCTGCTCGCGGTCGGCCTTCGAGCCGCGCTTGCGGGCCTTCCTCACCTCGGCGGCGCGCTCCTTCATCGCGGCGCGCTCCTCGGCGGTGAAGCTGCCCTCGTCGGTACCCGTCGTCGTCATGTCGTCCTCCGTGGTCTCGGTGTGCTCGTCAGCCTAGGGACGGCGGGTGACCTGCGGCTTCTTCGTTCCTGACCACCTCGTCGCGCGTGCCGGTCAGGCGCGCACGACCCCGGCAGCGAACGCGTCGAGGCTCGCCGCCGAGCGCTGCCACCCGGCAGGGCGGTCCTGCACCACCCACGCGCGCTCGCGCAGCGCGTGCAGGACCTCGTGCACGGCGAGGCGGTCGGCCGCGGACGGGCCCGCGGGGCCGTACCCGTCGAGCAGCGCGCGGACGTCGGCGTGCCGGTGCGTGCGCACGTGCCGGACGGTCTGCGCCAGGTCGGCGAGGGGGTCGTCCCACGCGGCGCGCTCCCAGTCGACGAGGCCGCTCGGCCGGTCGGAGGCGTCGACGAGGAGGTTGCCGCCGGTGAGGTCGCGGTGGCAGAGGACGGGGCCGGGGCACGCGGCGACCGCGTCGCGTGCGCCCACGACGAAGGCGTCGACGTCGCGCGCGAGGTCGTGGTCCCCGCCGGTGCGGAGGTACTCGTCGAGCGTCGCGCCCGCCCGCTCGCGCAGGTGTGCCCACGGGTCGTCCTGCCACGGTCCGGCGACGAGCCCGCCGTACCGGTCACCGCGCACGGCGTGGACCCGGCGGAGCGCGGCACCGACCGCCCGCCAGACCGCCTCCGACGTCGCGGCAGGGCGCGCGTCGCGGCGGTCGGCCCACCGCACCCCGTCGAGCCGGGTCATGAGCAGGTGGTCGGCGTCGCCCGCGCGCCCGTGCGCGACGACGGCCGGCACGGGCAGGCCGGCCCCGCCCGCGCCGCCCCGGTCCGCACGCGCCGCCGCCACGAGCTCGAGCGCCACCCGTTCCGAGGGGGCCGCCCCGGCGGCGTCGGCGCGGTACAGCTTGAGGACGAGGCGCCGCCCGGTCCCGTCGGTCACGCCGACGACGTGACCGACCGCGCCCTGCACCGACGGCGCCCAGTCGTCGACGACCAGGCCGGCGACGGCCGGCCGCAGCGCCTCGAGCGCCGCGGCGACCGTCGCCGCCGGGAGCGCCACGCCGGTCAGGGGCGGCCGTGCGGGTGCAGCAGCACCTTCGTCCAGCCGTCCTCGCGCGCGTCGAAGTGCGCGTACGCGTCCGGGCCCTCGTCGAGGCCCAGGTGGTGCGACACGAGGAACGACGGGGTCGCCCGGCCGGCGACGATGAGGTCGCGCAGCTGCCGGTTGTAGCGCATCACCGGTGCCTGACCCGTGCCGAGGTGCTGGCCCTTGGCGAAGAGCTGCCCGAACTGGAAGGGGATGCGCCCCTCCTTCGCCTGCTCGGTCGCAGCACCCGGGTCCTCGGGTGCGTAGACGCCGACGACGCCGATGCCGCCCGTGCTCCGCACGACCTGCACGAGGTTGTCGAGCACGAGCTCGGGGTGCTCCTCGCCGGTGGCGTCGTGCGCCTGGTACCCGACGGCCTCGACGCCGCAGTCCGTGCCGCGCCCCTGCGTCGCGTCCAGGATCTGGTCGACCGGGCTGCCGACGGACAGGTCCACAGCGACCGCGCCGATCGACTCCGCGAGGCGCAGCCGGTCGGGCTCCTTGTCGACGACGAACACGCGCGCGGCGCCGCGGATCAGTGCGGAGTGCGCCGCCATCAGCCCCACCGGCCCGGCGCCGAACACCGCGACGTCGTCGCCGGGCTGCAGGCCCGCCAGCACGGTGCCGTGCCAGCCGGTCGGGAAGATGTCGCTGAGCATCGTGAAGTCGTCCTCGTGCTCGGTGCCCTCCGGCAGCTCGAGCAGGTTCACGTCGGCGAACGGCACGCGCAGGTACTCGGCCTGGCCGCCGGGGTACGGGCCCATGTTCGCGTAGCCGTACGCGGCGCCGTCCATGCCCTCGGTCGGGTTGGTGCGGGTGCAGTACGACGTCCAGCCCTGCAGGCAGTTGCGGCACGTGCCGCACGCGATGTTGAACGGCACGCTGACGCGGTCGCCGACCGTGATGCGCGTGACCGCGGGGCCGACCTCCTCGACGACGCCCATGTTCTCGTGGCCCAGCACGGTGCCGCACTCGACGGCCGTGCGGCCCTCGTACATGTGCAGGTCGGAGCCGCAGATGTTCGTGGTGGTGAGCCGGATGACCGCGTCGGTCGGCTGCTCGACGCGGGCGTCGGGGACGTCCTGGACGGTGACCTTGCGGGGGCCTTCGTAGACGAGTGCGCGCACGGTTCCTCCTGGGGTGGCACGGGTGCGGTGGCGCGCGCCTGTCCGGCGCGCCGGGGCGGCAGCGGGTGCCGTCCCTCCCGTCCCACCCTGCGCCCGGCCTCCTGGACGCGCATCCGGGACGCCGAGACACGCACGCCGGCCCCGCCCCCCGGTGCAGCGGGGGACGGGGCCGGCGCGGTCGGTGGGGCGGTCAGCCCTCGGTGCCGTGCTCGTGCTCGTGGTCGTGCTCGGCGTGCTCCTCGGCGGTCTCGCCCGCGTGCTCGGCGTGCTCCTCGGCCGTCTCGCCGGCGTGCGCGTCGGCGTGGTGCTCGTGCGTGCGGCCGGGGGCCGAGGTGATCTCGTTCGGCGTGACCTCGAGGGTCACCTCGTTCCAGACCTCGCCGGTCTCGATGTCGACCGCGAGGACGCGGTCCGTCGACGGGTCGGTGACGTACGCGGTGCCGTCGAGCACGTGGATCGCCGGACGCGCCTCCTGCCACTCCATCGGCTCCTCCCACGCGTCGATGACGGGGATGGAGCGCGTGAGCGTGGCGGTCGCCGGGTCGATGACGTGGATCTGGCCGTCCGTGCCGAGAACGAGGGCCTCGCCGGCGTCGCCGCGGGCGAGCGAGCGGAACGTGTACGACGACGGCAGGTCGACGACGCGCAGCGTGCCGGCGGCCGTGTCGGTGATCGTCACGCGGGTCGGGCGCTCGAGCTCGGCGTCCTTGTCCGTCTTGTAGTCGCCGAGCACGTACGGGGACGACTCGTGGCCGGCCTGGTTGCCGATGCGGCCGTAGGCGTCGGGCGCCTGGACCTTCGTGACGGTCTGGCCCGAGACGATGACGATGCCGTCGGTGCAGCCCACCGTGACGACGTCCCCGGCGGCGACGGCCTCGCCGTGCACGCCCGGGCACTGGTCGGTGGCGGCGATCTCGGTGTCGTCGGCGCCGAGCAGGCGGACGCCCGTGCGCTCGTCCTCGGTGCCCTCCGAGACGACCATCGTGTCGTCGGTGCGGACGACCGCGACGCCGTGGTGCGCGGAGGGCGTCGTGTACTCGCGGACGACCGCGTCCTCGCCCTCGGCGACCGCGGCCGGGTCGACGACCGTGACCTCGCCGGTGCCGTCGGCGAACAGCGCGAGCGTGTCGCCGTGCACGACCGCGTGGCCGGGCTCGTCGGCGTCGAACACCGTGTCGGTGAGCGTCGGGGTGGTCGTCCAGTAGTGGTCGTGGTCGCCGTGCGGCTGGGCCCACGTGCCCGCGTCGAGGACCTGGAACCCGCCCTCGGTGGACACCATGACGTGCCGCCCGTCGCCCGCGGGGTTCACGCGCAGGAACCCGTCCGCCTCGATGGTCTCGACCGTCTCGAGCGTGGTCGCGTCGAGGACGACGAGGCCGCCGTCGTAGGTGAGCACGAGGCGCGGCTTGACGGCCGCCTCCTCGGTCTTGGCGGCGGTCGCGTCCGCGGTGGCGGAGGGCGTGGACGTCGCGGCGGGCTCGGAGGAGCCGCCGGCGCAGGCGCCGAGGAGCGCGAGGGGCAGGGCGAGCGCCGCGAGGCGGACGCCGGCGCGGCGGGTGAGGGCGGGGTGATTCATGCCGACGACCGTAACCGAGAGTGCGACCCGTTTGCAATTAGCGCCGGGCGTCGCCGTAACGCCACGACGCCCGCCCCCGCGGGTGGGGGACGGGCGTCGTCGTAGTGCGGGTCGTGCCGCGAGGGTCAGAACGCGGGCAGGACCTCGCCGGCCGGCCAGCGCTCCTCGATGAAGGCCTTCACCTCGTCGGAGTGCAGGAGCTCGTCGAGCGTCACGATGGCCTCGTTCTCCTTGTCCTCCGAGCGCACGGCGAGGAAGTTCGCGTACGGGTTGTCGTCGCCGGACTCCAGCACGATCGCGTCCTCGGCCGGGTTCAGGCCCGCCTCGAGCGCGAAGTTGCCGTTGATGATCGCGGCGTCCACGTCCTGCAGCGACACGACGAGCTGCTCCGGCGCCGTCTCGACGAACTCGAGGTCCTTGCTGTTCTCCTCGATGTCGAGCAGCGTCGGGTCGCCGTCGGTCTCCGCGAGCGTGATCAGCCCGGCGTCGACGAGCAGGTCGAGCGCACGCGCCTGGTTGCCCGGGTCGTTCGTGATGCCGATCGTGCCGCCGGCGGGGATGTCCTCGACGGCGTCCACCGACTCCGAGTACAGGCCGTACGGCTCGATGTGCACGCCCTCGAAGTGGTCGAAGTCGAAGCCCTGCTCCTCGACCTGCGCCTCGAAGTAGGGCAGGTGCTGGAAGTAGTTCGCGTCGAGCTCGCCCTCGGCGAGCGCCGTGTTGGGCAGGACGTAGTCGGTGAACTCGCGGATCTGCAGCTCGATGCCCGCGTCGGCCGCGAGCTCGTCCTGCACGAACTGGAGGATCTCGGCGTGCGGCACCGGACTCGCGCCGACGACGACGACGACCGCGCCGCCCTCCGCCGTGGCCCGGCCCGAGGGCTGCACGTCGTCCCCGCCGCCCGCGCAGCCGGCCATCACCAGGGCCGCTGCGGACAGGACGGCTGCGGTGCGGACGGTTCGCTTCATCGGGTGTTCCTCTCGTGCACGCCCTCCGGTCGAGGACGAGGTCGGGTGCGCGGCGGTCGCCGCGGTGCGTGCGCTCACCGGTGGTCCAGGCGGCGCGCGACGGCGTCCCCGACGACCTGGACCACGGTGACCAGGACGACGATGACGACGACGGACGTGTAGAGCACGGTGGGGTCGAACCGCTGGAAGCCGTAGCTGATCGCCAGGAACCCGAGACCCCCGGCGCCGATCGCGCCGACCATCGCGGAGAACCCGATGAGCGAGATGACGGTGATGGTGAACGCCGCCACGATCGAGGGCAGCGCCTCGCGCACGAGCACCTGCGACACGACCTTCGCGGTCGTCGAGCCCATCACGCGGGCCGCCTCGACCTTGCCGGCGGCGACGTCGCGCACGGCGGTCTCCACGAGCCGTGCGAAGAACGGGATCGTGCCGATGCTGAGCGGCACCACGGCCGCCTCCCAGCCCAGCGAGGTGCCGACGATCGCCCGGGTCAGGGGGATCAGCGCGACCGCGAGGATGATGAACGGCAGCGCGCGCAGCACGTTGACGACGACGCCGAGCACCGCCGACACCGGCCGGTTGGGCGTCAGGCCGTCCGGCGCGACGGACCGCAGCAGCAGCCCGAGCGGCAGCCCGACGACCAGGGTCACGAGCGCCGACAGGCCGACCATCTGCAGGGTCTCGAGGGTCGCCGCGGGGAGCATCTCGGTGATGACGCGGTTCGACGTGAGGTCCGACCAGAAGCCGTCCATCAGGCCACCTCCTCCGTGCCGGCGGCCTCGCGGCCCGTCACCACCGGGTCCAGCCCGGCCGCGCGCAGCCGCGCCACCACCGCGTCCGTGCCGGACCGCGGGGCGTCGATGAGCAGGCGCCCGACCCGGCGCCCGGCGAGCGGCTCGACCGTCGCGGACAGCACCTCGACGTCGTCGCCGAGCGCGGCGACGGCCGCGAACGCGTCGCGCGTGGCGACGTCGTCGGTCGCGTACGTGACCTCGACCAGGTCGCGGCGCGCCTCGGGCGGCAGGTCCGGCACAGGGACGAGCGCGCGGGACAGCGGCGAGCCGGTCGCGGTGACGACCTCGGTGAGCGGGCCGGTCTGCACGACCCGGCCGTGCTCCAGCAGCGTCACCTCGTCGCAGACCTCGCGGACCACCGACGGCTCGTGCGTGATGACGACGACCGTGATCCCGAGCCGGTCGCGCAGGTCGCGCACCAGGCCGAGGATCTGCCGGGTCGTCTCGCCGTCGAGGGCCGACGTCGGCTCGTCGCACAGCAGCACGGCCGGCTCGGTGGCCAGCGCCCGCGCGATGCCGACGCGCTGCTTCTGCCCGCCCGACAGCTGCGCGGGGTACGCGCCGGCGCGGTGGCCCAGGCCGACGAGGTCGAGGAGCTCCGCGACGCGCTCGCGGCGGCGCTCGCGCGGCACGCCGGCGACCTCCAGCGGGAACGCGACGTTCGCCGCGATGGTCCGCGAGTCCAGCAGGTTCACGTGCTGGAACACCATGCCCATGGCGCGCCGCGCGGTGCGCAGCTGCTTCTCCGACAGGCCGGTGAGCGTCGTGCCGTCGACGGTGACCGTGCCTGAGGTCGGCTGCTCGAGGCCGGTGAGGCAGCGGATCAGGGTGGACTTGCCGGCGCCGGAACGGCCGACGATCCCGTGCACGACGCCCCGGCCGACCGACAGGTCGATGCCGTCGAGCGCGACGACCGGCCCGTCGGCGGACGGGTACACCTTGCGCAGGGCGGACAGCTCGATCACGGGGGACGGTTCCTTCGTCGGGCGCGCGGCTCGCGGCGGGCCGCAGGTCTCGCGGCCGGTGAGGGGTGGCGCCGGGGGCGGCGCGGTCTGCCGTCGGGACGGCGGGGCGGGCGGGGCCCGCGGGGTCAGCTCAGCGCCGACACATGACGCCGCGACACGTGCACGCCGCGGCGGGAGCCGGGCGCATGCAGGTCGGGTCGGGGCGTGCCATGCCGGTCATGGAAGCACACCGTCCGGGCCCGACATCGGCCGCGTCCCACCATCCGAGACGTCGGAGGGCGTGCCGCGTCTCGCTCAGCGAGCAGGCGCGGTGCGCACGTGCTGCTCGCCCCGGAGCCGTCACGGCTCTTCCTGAGCCGTCACCCCGGCGAGGAAGGCGAGGATCCGGTCGAGCGCCTCGGGTCCGGGCGCCTCGTCGAGGTCGAACTGGTACTCGTGCGGCACCTCCGGCACCCGGTCGGCCGGGAAGAACAGCGTGTCCACGTCGACGCCCTGCGTCCGCAGCGCGTCCGCGAGCGCGTGCGAGTGCGGCTCCAGCGGGTCGCCGTTGCCGGCCGTGACGAACGTGGGCGGGAACGACGAGGACACGTGCTGGGGCAGCGAGGCGAACGACACCCGGTGGTCGCTCTCGAAGTCCTTCTCGCCCGTGTAGGCCCACAGGATGTCGCGCTGGAACCGGCCGACCAGGCCGTCGCCGTAGTCGGGCAGCGTGAGGTCGTAGGCGCCGCAGGCCAGGACGGCACCGAGGACCTGCGAGCGCTCGACGGCCTGCGGCAGCCCGGCGGCCCGCGCGTAGTCGTCGTCCGAGATCGCCATCACCGTCTGCGCGGCGAGGTGCGCGCCCGCGGAGTCGCCGGCGATCACGATCCGGTCGGGGTCCACGTGCAGGCGGTCCGCGTGCCGGACGACGTGCCGGATCGCGTCGGCGACCTGCTCGACCTGGTACGGGTAGTGCCGCTCGGGCGCCTTCGTGTACTCGACCGACACCGTGGTGTACCCGTGCGACGCGAGGATCTTCAGGTACGACGAGGTCCCGTCCTTCGTGCCCGCGACGAACGCGCCGCCGTGCACCCAGACGACGACGGGCAGGGGCCCGGCCGCGTCGGCGGGGCGGAAGACGTCGAGGCGGCCGTCGGGGTCGTCGGGGCGGTACCGCTCGTCGATGATCTCGTCTACGCCGTCCGGCACGTGCCGGGCGAGCGAGTCCTGCGCGGCCGTCCCGTTGAGGTCGGGCTGGTAGCGCAGCAGCAGGGTGGTGGGCCAGTAGCTGACCTGGAACGCGACGACCACGGCGAGGACGAGGGCCGCCAGCGTGCCGGCCGTCCACCCGAGCGCACTCCGCACCCGGTGGCGCGGCGGCCGTCGACGGTCCTCTTGCGGGGTCGGCGTCGCCGGCTCCCGGTCCTGCCGCTCGGCGATCTCGTCCACGCAGTCCCCCCGGTGCCGGCACGGCCGTCCGTCGTGATCCTGCCCGTCCCGCACCGTTCCGGCATCCGCGCGCCCCGCCGGCACCGCCGCCGTAGGGTGGCGGCCGTGCCCGAGGGTCATACCGTCCACCGCATCGCGCAGCAGCTCACGCTCGACCTGGTGGGTCGGCCGGTGGCCGTGTCGTCGCCCCAGGGCCGGTTCGCGGACGGCGCCGCGCGGCTCGACGGCCGGACCATGCTGGCCGCCACCGCCGTCGGCAAGCAGCTGTTCTGCCCGTTCGACTCCGGCGAGGTGCTGCGCGTGCACCTCGGCCTGTACGGCGCGTGGGACCTGTACGGGCAGGTCAGCCCGCTCACCGACGGCGGTCCCGCGCGCGGGAGCCTCGGCGCGCCGCGCGTCCGTCCCGCCACACGGCTGCGGGTCAGCGAGGAGGAGTCGGTGCACGCCGCACCCGACGACGGGACGTGGCCGCCGCCGCCCGTCGGGCAGGTGCGGGTGCGGCTCGCGACGGACGCGTTCGTCGCCGACCTGCGCGGGCCGTCCGCGTGCGAGGTGCTCACGCCGGACGCGGCGGACGCCGTGCGGGCACGCCTCGGGCCGGACCCGGTGACCGCCGAGGACGTCGACGCCGCCGGCGACGAGGTCGTGCGGCGGGTCACGAGCCGCGGCGTGGCGGTGGGCCAGCTGCTCATGGACCAGTCGGTGGTCGCCGGCATCGGCAACGTCTACCGCGCGGAGCTGCTGTTCCGTGCGCGCCTCGACCCGTGGACGCCTGGTCGGCGCGTCCCGCCGGACACCGTCCGCGCGCTCTGGCACGACTGGGCGGGCCTGCTCGCCGACGGCATCCGCGAGGGCGTCATGCTCACCCGCGAGGACCTCGACGCCGACGGCCGCGACCTCGCGCGCCACGACCCGACGGTGCGGCACTGGGTGTACCGCCGCACCGGCCTGCCGTGCCGGGTGTGCGGGACGCCCGTGCTCATGGAGGAGATGGCGACGCGCAACCTCTACCGCTGCCCGGTCTGCCAGGTCTGACCCGCCGGCCCGGCCCGACGGCGGCGGGCCGCCGTGCGCCCGACGTGCCGGACGCGCGCCCGTCGGCCAGGGTGGAGGACGTGCACGACGCCACCCCGCTCGCCGCCGCGCTGGAGGTCGCCGACTGGCGACGCCGCGTCGCGGAGACCTACGCGCAGGTGCGCACGCTCGCGCGCGACGACCCCGCCGGGGCCCACGCCGTGTGGGTGCAGCAGCGCGACGAGCTGTTCTGCGACCACCCCGCGTCGCCGCTCACGCCCGACGCCCGCGCCGACTTCGCCGGTCTCGACGTCGCGCCGTACGACCCGGCGTACCGGTTCGAGGTCGCGGTCGAGCCGGCCGCCGAGCAGCGGCTGGAGGTCGCGACCGGCACCGACGGCGTCGTCGGGTACGCGCGCGTCGGCACGGTCGACCTGCCCGGGCTCGGCCGCGTGACGCTGTGGTCGCTGCGCGGGTACGGCGGCGGCCTGTTCCTACCGCTGAAGGACGCGTCGGCGGGGCGGGACGGCGGCACGTACGGCGGTGGGCGCTACGTGCTCGACACGATCAAGGGCGCGGACCTCGGGTGCGACCGCGTCGGCCGGCTCGTCGTGGACCTCAACTTCGCCTACAACCCGTCGTGCGCGTACGACCACCGCTGGGCGTGCCCCCTCGCGACGCGCTCGAACACGGTCGACGTCGCGGTACCGGTCGGCGAGCGCGTCCCACCGACGACCGCCGCGGCCTGACCCCCGCCGCGCCACCGCCGACCCCCCCGACTGCGGTACATGCGTCACGAGTGCGGGTGCTGCAGCACCC
>NZ_JBHUZW010000079.1:0-17737 GCF_042667215.1 Cellulomonas sp. NPDC057328
GACCGGCTCGGGCGTCCCGAGCAGGTCGAGGACCGTCACCCCTCCTCCGTCGCGTCGGCGCCCGGCTCGGCCTCGTCCTCGTCGGACGTCTCGGCCCCGGCCGCGCCGACGACCACGAGGTCGCCCTCCTCGACGGGCTCCTTCGAGCCGGTGATCTCGACGTACCCCCCGGCCGCGAGGCCCGTCGTCACCTCGACGAGCCGCGACGCGCCCTCGCCGTCGGCGACCTCGAGGCGGCTCTCGCCGCCCGGGCCCGCGGTGAGCGCCGCGAGCGGCACCGCCAGCACCTCGCCCTCGGTGGAGCTGACGGGCACGCGCACCCGCACGTTGGTGCCCTGCAGCGCGGTGAGCTGCTCGGGCGTCAGGGCGCCGACGGTGAACACGACGCGCCGCCGGTCGCCGGTGGGTCGGGCGGACTCCTCCCCGCCGCCCTCGGCGCCCTCGCCGTCGGCGGCGTCGGCCGGCTTGGTATCCGTCACCTCGGCCACCGTGACCGGCACCTCGCCGTCCTCGAGCGGGATCGTGCCGGCCGTCCCGGGCGTGAGGAGGTCGGCGTCGGCCTTGCTGGCCGACGCGGTGACCTGCACCGTCGCCCCCGAGACGGTCATGAACGCACCGGAGACGGTGCCGCCGCGGCGCACCTCGACGTCGTCGACGCGGCGCGGCAGCGAGGGCAGGTACACGACCTCGGTCGCCGGCAGCGGCGTCAGCGTGTCCGCCTCGGCCTGCTGGAGCGCCGTGCGCGCCGCGTTGACCTGGTCCTGCGCGGCCCGGACGGCGCCGCGCTCCACGCTGGTGTCGGGCGCCTTGTCGGCGGCCGCCCGTGCGGCGCGCGCCGTCTGCAGCGCGGCGTCCGCCTCGACGAGCGCCGGCGGGGAGCAGTCGGCCGCGGACGGGTCGCGCGCCTCGAACGGCAGGGCGCACTGCGAGCCGAGGAACGCCGCGCGGGCCTCGGCGACGCGGATGGCGCCGTCGAGCTCCGCCAGGGACGCGCCCGGCCCCGCGGCGGTGCCCGCGCCGGCGAGCTGCGCCTGCGTGCTGCGCAGGGCCTCCTGCGCGGCCGTCAGCCCCTCCCGGGCGGCCGTGACGGCCTCCGTGGCCTCCTCGCCCGCCGACGGCGGCTCGTACCCGACGCGCTGGTACAGCGCCCGGACGCCCGCGGCGGCCGACGCGTCGTAGGTGGCGTTGGCCGGGTCGCCCCCGTCGATGCCCATCGCCTGCAGGGCCGTGCGCAGCTGCTGGACGTCCGGGCCGGACACCCCGACGCGCAGCGTGCGGTACGTCGGCAGCTCGCCCGGCAGGACGACGACGGGGCGGCCGACGACCTCGAGCGCCACGGCGCCGGCCTCGAGCGTGGCGCCGACCTCCTTGACCTGCCCGGTGACGACGGCGGGACCGCCGAGGTCACCCGTCTCGACGCGGAGCTCGACCGGGTCGTCGTACCCGACGTCGCCGCGCAGCACGACCTCGTTGCCGATGGTCCTCCGCTCGACCGGGACCGTGATGGGGCCGGCGGTCGGCGGTGCCGCCTCCGCGGCGGCCGCACCGGGCGAGACGATCAGGCGGGACAGCAGCACGCCCGCGGCCAGGCACAGCACGGCCACCACGGCCATCGCGACGATCGTGCGGCGCCCGCCGCTGACGTGCGCGCTCATCCGCCCGCTCACTTGCCGTCGGTCGCCGCGGCGGTGCTGTCGTCCGCGAAGGCCTGCAGCTGGTCGCCGTACTTCTCCCACAGCCGGTTCTCCATGGCGAGCTGGGCCGCCTTCTGCGCGTCCGCGTAGCCGCTCTCCTCCTGGCAGCGGCGGTCGGCGGTCGCGACGGCGATCTCCTTCTCCTTGAGCTCGGCGACCTTCGCCTCGTCCGGGGTCGGCGGGACGTACGTCTCCGGGTCCGCCTCGGGGTCCATCTCCTCGTTGTAGCCCATGAGCGCCTCGTACTCGGTCCAGATGCTCTGCGAGGCCTCCTCGGGCGTCGCGAAGTCGTAGCCGGCGTCGGCGACGCACTCCGCCCACGCGCCCTGGGCCTCGCGGACGCCGTCGTCCTCGGCGAGGCGCTCGTACTCGGTGTTCATCTCGTCCATGAGGTCCTGCATGGCCGGGTCGTCCCAGACCTGGCCCTCCTCGTAGACCTCGTGCGACGCGGCGCCCTGGCAGCCTGCGGTCTCCCAGTTGTACTCGACCTCGGCCTCGGGGTCCTCCACCTCCTCCATGACGCCGTACAGGGCGGCGTAGAACGCCTCCTGCTCGGTCTCGGACATCGAGGCGACGTACTCCTGGTTCGGGTCGACGTACTCCTCGGCGCCGCCGAACAGCTCGTCGCTCGTCGTGGCGCCGTACCCGTACTGCTCGGCGAACTCGAGGGAGTCCCACTCGGGGGCGTCGTCGGTGCCCATGAGGCCCTGGTCCATCGGCTCGGCGGGCGTGTACTCGAAGCCCTCCTCCGCCATGCACTCGGCGACGAGCTCCTCGACGCGGCGCTGCTGCGCCTCGTTGTCCTCGGCGTCCATGCTGCCGCCGACCTGCTCGAAGAAGGCGGACAGCGGACCGGTCTCGTCGTCGGACGGGGTGGCGCCGCCGCTGCCGCCGGTGCACCCGGCGAGCAGCAGGGCCACGGCGCCGGCGAAGGCTCCGACGGACGCAGGGAGGTGGGAGCGCATGACGAAGCCCTTTCGGCGGCACGGCAAGGAGGACGAGCGTCACGAAAGGTGACGACTCGGGTCATGGCGACCCTAGCGTCCGGCCCCGGCGCGGTGGGTCCGCCTGCGGGATGAGTTGCGCAGTCGTGACCTGGTACCTCCGGAGCACAACCTCGTGGCCGGCTCATCCGTCAGGGAGGAGCGCCCCGCCGCCGAGCCCGCCGCCGGGCGCCCCCTCAGCCCGCCGGCGGCGCCGCCACGGCGACCGCGAACGCCGGCGCCCGCAGGTCCGCCGCCGCGAAGGCCGTGGCCACGGCCCCGGCGACGTGCTCCACCG
This sequence comes from Cellulomonas sp. NPDC057328, assembly GCF_042667215.1. Taxonomy (NCBI): domain Bacteria; kingdom Bacillati; phylum Actinomycetota; class Actinomycetes; order Micrococcales; family Cellulomonadaceae; genus Cellulomonas; species Cellulomonas sp. NPDC057328. Next base: position 2,976 of record NZ_JBHUZW010000079.1, read on the forward strand.
CGTCCGCCGGGACGAGCGCGATCGCGGAGCCGCCGAACCCGCCGCCCGTCATCCGGGCGCCGAGGGCGCCGGCGGCACGCGCCGCCTCGACCGCCACGTCGAGCTCGCGGCACGACACCGCGTAGTCGTCCCGCAGCGACGCGTGCGACGCGTCCATGACCGGGCCGACGCCGGCCACGTCGCCCGCCTCGAGCCGTCCCACGAACGTGGTCACCCGGTCGATCTCGGTCACCACGTGGCGCACGCGCCGCACGAGCACGGCGCCGTCGTCGGCCGCGGCGAGGCGGTCCAGCGCGCCGTCCGGCCCCGCGGGGTCGTCCGCCACCTCGCGCAGGGTCGCGACGCCCAGCAGCCCGGCGGCGCGCTCGCACGCGGCCCGCCGCTGCGCGTACTCGCCGTCGACGTGGGAGTGCGGCGCACGCGTGTCGACGACCAGCAGCGCGAGGCCGTGCGCCGCGAGGTCGAACGGCACGTGCCGGACGCGGCCGTCGCGGCAGTCGAGCAGCAGCGCGTGGTCGGCCCGCGCACGCAGCGACGCCGCCTGGTCCATGCCGCCGGTGGGCGCGCCCGCGATCTCGTTCTCCGCGCGCACGCACACGTCCGCGAGGGCCGCGCGGCCGGCGTCGTCCGTGGCCGCGCCGTCGACGACGTCCCCCGCGAGACCCAGCCCGTGCACGGCGTCGAGGGCCACCGCGACGGCCGCCTCGAGTGCCGCGGACGACGACACGCCCGCGCCGAACGGCACGCACGAGTCGATCGCGACGTCGAACCCGCCCACGTCGTGCCCCGCCTCGCGCAGCGCCCACGCGACGCCCACCACGTACGCCGCCCAGCCGTCGACCGTGCCCGGCGCGACGTCCGCGAGGCGCACCTCGCGCACGCCCGACGCCTCCTGCGCGGAGACGAGCCGCACGAGGTCGTCGTCGCGCCGGCGCACCGCCGCGTACGTGCGGTGCGGCAGCGCGACCGGCAGCGCGAGGCCGCCGTTGTAGTCGGTGTGCTCGCCGATGAGGTTGACGCGGCCGGGGGCCGACCACACGCCGTCCGGCTCGGCGTCGAGGACGCGTGCGAACAGCGCGCGGGCGCGCTCCTCGCCGGTGGCGCGGTCCCACGCCGGGGTCCAGGTGAGGTCGTCGGTCGGGCGGTCCGTCATCGTGGTCTCCGCAGCGGTGGTCGGGTCGGTGCTCACGCGAGCTCCTGGAGGCGGCGCGCGATGCGCTCCGGGGTGGTGTCCGAGATCCAGGCGCCCATGCCGGACTCGACGCCGGCGAGGTACTTGAGCTTGCCGGGCGCCCGCAGCACCGAGAACACCTGCAGGTGCAGGCGGGACACGTCGCGGCCCTCGCGCACGGGGGCCTGGTGCCAGCCCGAGATGTACGGCAGCGGGATCGCGCCGCCGTCCCCGTCGACGAAGAACTGGTCGAGCCGGCGCAGCAGGGTCAGGTACGTGACCGACAGGTCGGTGCGCTCGGCGTCGGTGAGCGCGGGCAGGTCGGGGACGTCGCGCCGCGGTGCGAGGTGCACCTCCACGGGCCAGCGCGCCGCGAACGGCACGTACGCCACCCAGTGCTCCGACTCGAGGACGACGCGGGTCCCGTGGCGCAGCTCGGCGTCGAGCACGTCACGGCCCAGCAGGCGGCCCGTGGCGTCCCGGTGCGCGCGGGCCTGCGCGACCATCGCCGCCGTGCGCGGGGTGACGTAGGGGAACGCGTAGATCTGCCCGTGCGGGTGGTGCAGCGTCACCCCGATCTCCTTGCCGCGGTTCTCGAAGCAGAACACCTGCTCGACGCCCGGCAGCGCGGACAGTGCCTCCGTGCGGTCCACCCACGCCTCGACGATCGTGCGCATCCGCTGCGGCGTGACGCTCGACAGCGACGCGGTCGGGTCGGACGAGAAGCAGATGACCTCGCACCGGCCCGCCGCCGGTCGGCGGCGCCACAGCTCCTCGCCGTCGACCTCCTCCGTGGCGTGCGTCGCGCCCGGCACGGCCATGAGCGACGGGAAGCGGTTCTCGAACACGACGACGTCGTAGTCGGTGTCGGGGATCTCGCCGTCCTGGTACGCGGCGCCGGGCCGGGCGGGCGCGAGCGGGTTCGCGTCGGCCGGCGGGAGGAACGTGCGGTTCATGCGGTGCGCCGCCATCGGGATCCACTCGCCCGTGAGCGGGTCGTGCCGGAGCTCCGGACCCGTGACCGGCAACGTCGTGCCGTCCGGCTGCGGCACGGGGGCGAACCGGTCGGGCAGCGGCCGCGGGTCGTCGAGGCGGCGCGTCGCCGCGCCCGACACGTACGGCTCGGAGTCGTCGAAGTAGAAGAGCTCGCGCCCGTCGGCCATGCGCGTCGCGGTGCGGCGGACGCGGGCGGCGGCGGGTGAGGTGCCGGGGGCGTCGGGGGTCGGGGAGGACGGGGTCACGGGGCGCTCCGGTGGTCGGCGGCGGCGAGGGCCGGCGCGGGGTCGGCGGGGGCGGGGGCGGCGGGTGCCAGGTCGGCGGATGCGGCGGGCGTCGACGGCGACGCGGGCACGGGCGCCAGGACGAGGCGGTCGACCGCCGCGGCCAGGTGGGCGCGGGCGGCGGGGGCGAGGCCGGCGTCGACGACGAGCGTGTCGACCTCGTCGTAGCCGCAGATGCGCGCGAGGCCGACCGTGCCCCACTTGGTGCGGTCGGCGAGCACCGTGGTCGCGGCGGCGCACCGGACGAGCGCCCGGTCGGTCGCGGCCTCGGCGAGGTTGGGGGTGGTGGCGCCGTCCGGGTCGAGCCCGTGCACGCCGAGGAACGTGCGGTCGACGCGCAGCCGCTCGAGCGTGGCGTCGGCGACGGGCCCGACGAGCGCGTCGGACGGCGTGCGGGTGCCGCCGGTGAGGACGACCTCGAGGGCGTCGTCGCCGGCCGCGTGCAGGACGTCGGCGACGCGCAGCCCGTTCGTCACGACGGTGAGCGGCCGCAGCGCCGGGTCGGCCGCGATCAGCTGCGCGAGCAGCCACGTGGTGCTGCCGGCGGACAGGGCGACGGACTGGCCGGGCTCGACGTCGGCGAGGGCGGCGCGCGCGACGGCGGCCTTCTCGGCGCCGGCCCACGTGCGCTTCGCCTCGAAGCCGGGCTCGTCGGTCGAGCGGGCCGGGGTGTCGGGCGCGACCGCGCCGCCGTGCACGCGCCGGACGAGGCCGGCCCGCGCGAGCTCGGCGATGTCGCGGCGGACCGTCATGTCCGAGACGTCGAGGGACGTCACGAGGTCGGCGACGCGGACGGCGCCGTGCGTGCGGACCTGGGCGAGGATCCGTTCCCGGCGCTGCGACGCGAGCATGGTCGACAGTATCCATCAGGAACGAACAGAAACCAACAGCGGGCGACGTGCGCCCGCGGCGTCAGCGCCCGATGCGTCAGCGCCCCACGGGGGAGAGGTTCAGCGGGCGGCCCGCCAGGTTCCGCGGCCGGGCGGCCAGCGTGCGCGCCACCGCGCGCAGCGCCAGCGCGCCGTCCGAGCCCGGGTCCGCGAGCACGACCGGCGTGCCCGTGTCGCCCGCCTCGCGCAGGCGCACGTCCAGCGGCACCTGCCCGAGGAGCGGCACGTCGGCGCCGGTGAGCCGCGTGAGGTTCTCCGCCACGCGCGCGCCGCCGCCCGAGCCGAACAGCTCGAGCCGCGAGCCGTCGGGCTGCGTCAGCCACGCCATGTTCTCGACCACCCCGACGACGCGCTGCCGCGTCTGCACCGCCACCGAGCCGGCGCGCTCGGCGACCTCGGCCGCCGCCACCTGCGGCGTCGTGACGACGACGATCTCCGAGCCGGGCAGCAGCTGCGCCACGGAGATCGCGATGTCCCCCGTCCCCGGCGGCAGGTCGAGCAGGAGCACGTCGAGGTCGCCCCAGAAGACGTCGGCGAGGAACTGCTGCAGCGCGCGGTGCAGCATCGGCCCGCGCCACACCACCGGCTGGCCCGCCGGCACGAACATGCCGATCGAGACGACCTTGACGTCGTGCGCGACCGGCGGCATCAGCATGTCGTCGACCTTGGTCGGCGGCCGGTCCACGCCCAGCATGCGCGGGATCGAGAAGCCGTAGATGTCGGCGTCGACGACCCCGACGCGCAGGCCCTCCGCGGCCATCGCGACCGCGAGGTTCGCCGTCACCGACGACTTGCCGACGCCGCCCTTGCCGGACGCGACCGCGATGACCTTGGTCAGCGAGCCCGGCTGCGCGAACGGGATCTGCGGCTCCGCGTCGGTGCCCCGCAGCTGCACGCGCAGGGCCTGCCGCTGCTCGGCCGTCATGACGCCGAGGTCGACGCGCACGCCGACGACGCCCGCGAGCGGGGCGACCGCGGCCGTGACGTCGCGGGTCAGCGTCTCCTTCAACGGGCAGCCGGGGGTCGTCAGGTCGAGGCCGACGACGACGAGGACGCCGGCCGCGCCCGCGGGCTCCGCGTGCACCGACCGGACCATCCCGAGCTCGGTGATCGGCCGCCGGATCTCGGGGTCCTGCACGCCTGCCAGGGCGCCGCGGACCGCGTCGAGCAGCGCGTCGCCGGGCGCGCCGGTCGCGGGCGTGCCGGGCGGGGTCGTGGGGGGCGTGGGCATGCGGCCATGGTAGGTCGCGCCCGCGGCGCGCCGTCCGGGACGCCCGTCCCACGCCGTGCCCGGTGCGGTGGCGTCGCCCGCGCGCGTCAGCGGTCGGGGGAGCGGTGCCGGGCGTCGCCGCGCGGGCGGTCGCCGCCGTCGTCGCCGGTCCCGTCCTGGTCGGTCGCGAGCTCCTCGAGCAGGTTGCGCAGCTCGGACCGCACGAAGTCGCGCGTCGCCACCTCGGACAGGGCGATGCGCAGCGACGCCATCTCGCGCGCGAGGAACTCCGTGTCGGCGAGGTTGCGCTCGGCGCGCTGCCGGTCCTGCTCGGCCTGCACGCGGTCGCGGTCGGCCTGCCGGTTCTGCGCGAGCAGGATGAGCGGCGCCGCGTAGGACGCCTGCAGGGACAGCATGAGGGTGAGGGCGGTGAAGCCGTTCTCGGCCTTGTCGAAGCGCAGGTCGCTCGGCCCCCACGCGTTCCACGCCAGCCAGACCGCGCAGAACACGGTCAGGTAGAAGATGAACCGCGGCGTGCCGAGGAACCGTGCCACCGACTCGGACACGCGACCCGACGCGTCCTCGCCGACGCGGACGCGTGGCAGCAGCTGGCGCCGCGTCTCGCGCGGCTGGTCGAGGCGGTCAGCCACGGCGGCCACCGTTGCGCACGACCCGGGTCGGCCGCGTCGGCGGACCCACGTTCTCGTCGTCGGTCTCGCGCCAGTCGGCCGGCAGCAGGTGGTCGAGGACGTCGTCGACCGACACCGCGCCCAGCAGGCGGCGCTGCTCGTCGACCACGGGCAGGGCGAGCAGGTTGTACGTGGCGAGCTGGCGCGTCACCGTCAGCAGCGGGGCGTCCGCGGCGACGGGCTCGATGTCGGTGTCGACGATCTGCCCGATCGACTCGTGCGGCGGCTCGCGCAGCATGCGCTGCAGGTGCACGACGCCGATGAACCGCCCGGTCGGCGTCTCGAGCGGCGGCCGGGCGACGAACACGAGCGACGCGAGCGCGGGGTTGAGGTCCTGCCGGCGGACGTGCGCGAGCGCCGCCGCGATCGACGTCTCCGGACCCAGGAGCACCGGCTCGGTCGTCATGAGCCCGCCGGCGGTGTTGTCCTCGTACGCGAGCAGGCGGCGGACGTCCTTCGCCTCCTCGGGCTCCATGAGCTCGAGCAGCTGCGCGACCTGCTCCTGCGGCAGCTCGCCGAGCAGGTCGGCGGCGTCGTCCGGCTGCATCGCCTCGAGGACGTCGGCCGCGCGCGGCAGTTCGAGCGCGCGCAGGATCGCGACCTGGTCGTCCTCCGGCAGCTCCTCGAGCACGTCGGCGAGCCGCTCGTCGTCCAACGCGCTCGCGACCTCCAGCCGCCGCGTGACGCCCAGCTCGTGCAGCACGTCGGCCAGGTCGGCGGCCTTCATGTCCTCGTACTGCGCGAGCAGCAGCTCGGCGCCCTGCGCGCTCGACGGCCGCCCCAGGCCCTGCACCTGCTCGACCGGCACGAGCAGCGTCTCGCCGCGACGCCGCAGCAGGCCGCCGCGGTGGTCGGACCGCCGCACGTACACCTTCGTGACGTGCCAGTCGCCGCTGCGCTGCTGCTCCATCGCGACGTCCTCGACCGTCGCGGACCCCGACCCGTCGAGCAGCTCGACCGTGCGGTCCAGGAGCTCGCCGACGACGAGCGTCTCCGACGCGCGCTGCTCGAACCGCCGCATGTTCACCAGGCCGGTGGAGATAACCTGCCCGGCGTCGATGCTCGTCACGCGCGTCAGCGGCAGGAAGACGCGGCGGCGGCCGGGCACCTCGACGACCAGGCCGACGGCGCGCGGCCCGCCCTTCAGGCGCACCAGCACGACGACGTCGCGCACCCGCCCGACCTCGTCCCCGAGCGGGTCGAAGACCCGGGTGCCGGCGAGGCGCGCGACGAAGACCCTGGTCCCGACGCTGCTCACGCGGCCACCCTAGTGCGGACGGGCGGCCGTCACCCGGCGCACGCCGCCGCCTCAGCGCGCCGGGCGGGCGCCGTGCTTCCAGTAGCCGCAGAACGCGATGTCGCTCTTCGCGACGCCCTGCGCGACGAGGTGGCGGCGCACGCCCTGCGTGAGCGCCTGCTCCCCGACGACGAAGGCGTACGGCCGTCCGGGCGGGAGCGTCGCCGCGGCGACCGTGCGCAGCGCCAGCGCCCCCGGCACCGCGTGCGGGTCGTCGCGGTGCAGCCAGCGCACCTCGACGTGCGCGGGCGCGTCGACCGGCTGGACGTCCTCGGCCGTCGGCACCTCGAGGAACGCCACGCCGCGTGCGTCGGCGGGCAGCGCCGCGAGCACGCCGAGCGCCGCCGGCAGGCCGGACTCCTCCGCGACGACGAGCGTCCAGTCCTGCGTGCCGTCGGCGGCGAACGTCACGCCCTCGTCGAGCAGGGCCATCGGGGACCCGACCTCGCACCGGGCGGCCCACCCGGCGGCGCTCACGGTGCCCGGCCCGAGCGCGCCGTGCGCCACGAGGTCGATGTCGATCTCGCCCGGACGCGTCGCACGGACCGTGTAGTTGCGCAGCAGCGGCCGGCGCGACTCCGGCATCGTCAGGTATCGGGCGTAGCCCTTGAGGTCGACGCCCGACGGCAGGTGCAGCGCGTCCTGCCCGGGGCGGGGCACGAACAGGCGGAACCACTGGTCGGCACCGCGGGGCACGAAGCCGTCGGCGAGGTCGCCGCCGCCGACGGTGACGCGCAGCATGTGCGGGGTCACGCGTCGCGCGGCGAGCACCTCGCCGCGCAGGAGCTGGTGCGTCTCGGGCGGGTTCAGCGTGCTGGAGCGGGCCACGGGAGGTCCTCGTCGTCGGGCCGACGGCGGTCCGTCGGGTGCGGGTCGGGCGGGTGCGGGTGGGGTGCGGGTGAGGTGCGGTCGGCCGGGCGCGTGCCGGTCAGCGCAGGAGCAGCCAGGTCGCGAGCGTCGCGGCGCAGCCGACGGCCACGACGGCGGTGTCGCGCCCGCGCCACGGGACGCGGTACCGCTCGGTGCGGGTCGGGTGGGCGCCGAACGCGCGGGCGTCCATCGCGAGCGCGACGCGCTCGGCGTGGCGCAGCGCGCCGGCCAGCAGCGGGACGGCGTAGCCCACGTAGCGGCGCAGGTCGGCGACCGGACCCGTGCCGGTCCCGGTGCCGCGCACGCGGTGCGCCGCCCGGATCACGGCGAGCTCGTGGCCGAAGCGCGGCACGAACCGGAAGGCGGCGAGCGCCGTCCAGCCAATCCGGTACGGCACGCGCAGCTGCTGCTGCGTCGCGCGGACGAGGTCGGGGCCGGTCGTCGTCAGCCCGCCGACGCACGACAGGAGCACCACGGCGTACAGCCGCGCGACCGTGCCGACGCCCTCGGCGAGCGCCGCCTGCGTGTACCCCCACGAGCCGAGCTGCACGAGGACCGGCGAGCCGGCGGTCGTCGCCGGTGCGACCCACAGGCCCAGCGTGACGCCGACGACGAGCGCGCCGAGCGGCGCGGCGACGAGGAGCCCGGCGAGCACGCGCGCGCCCAGGCCGCCGCCGACGAGGAGCAGCACGGCGGCGGCGCCCGCGAGCACCGCCGCGGCGGCCGGCTCGTGCCACACGACCAGCAGCACCATGGCGGGCAGGGTCGCGGCGACCTTGGCGAGCGGGTTCAGCCGGCGCAGGACGCCCGGACGCGCGTCGACGGCCCACGCGTGCGCGACGGCGGTCGCGGCGCTCACGCGTCCGCCCCCACAGGGAGCGCCCCGGTGCCGACCACCCCTGACCCGACCACCCCAGACCCGACCGCGCCTGACCCGACCACCCCTGACCCGACCACCCCTGCGCCGACCCCCGCGGAGCGCGGCGCGCCCGGCAGGTCCGCGAGCCGCGTCACGCCTCGCCAGGCGGCGTGCCGGCGCAGCCGCCGCGTCGCACGGGCGAGCGGCGGGGGCAGCAGCCCCGCGTCCTCGAGCGCGGTGCCGGCCAGCACGTCGCCCGTCGCGCCCGACGCCGTGACGCGGCCGTCGCGCAGCACGGCGACGTGCGTGGCGTGGTCGGCGACGAGCTGCAGGTCGTGCGTGACGAGCAGCACCGTGGTGCCGCCGGCGACGAGCCGGCCCAGCAGCGCGAGCAGCTCGGCGGCGCGCTCGCGGTCCTGCCCGTACGTCGGCTCGTCGAGCACCAGCACGCGTGCGCCCGTGACGAGGGCCGTCCCGACCGACAGCCGGCGCTTCTGCCCGCCGGACAGCAGGAACGGGTGGACGTCGCGCTCGGCGACGAGGTCGAGCCGGCGCAGCATGTCGTCGACGGCCGCGGCGGTCGTCGCGTCGTCCGCGCCCTGCAGCCGCAGGCCGTGCGCGACCTCGTCGGCCACCGTGCCGCGCACGAACTGGTGCTCCGGGTTCTGGAAGACGAAGCCGACGCTGCGCACGAGCGTGCGCGGCGGCGTGCGCGCGGGGTCGACGCCCGCCACCTGCACGGTGCCACGGGGCGGCGGGACGACGCCGGCGACGGCCTGCGCGAGGGTGGTCTTGCCGGCGCCGTTGACGCCGACGAGCGCGAGCATGGCGCCCGCGGGGACGTCGAGGTCGACACCGTCGAGCACCGTGCGGCGGCCGCGGCGCACGGTCAGGCCGCGGACCCGCACGGCGGGCGGCGGGTCGTCGGCGGCGGTGGTGGTCGTGGTGGTGGTCGGCGCTGCGGCGGACGGCGCTGCGGCGGACGGCGCGCGCGCGGGCGACGGGAGGTCGTCCGTGGCGTCGAGCGCCGCCGCCAGCTCGTGCGGCGTCAGGGGCAGCGGGTCCAGCGCGACGCCGGCCGCGCGCAGCCGCAGCGCGGCGAGCGTCGAGACGGGCAGCCAGACCCCGAGGGCGGCGACCTCCTCGGCGCGGGTGCCGAGGACGTCGCGGACCGGGCCGTCGAGGGCGAGCCGACCCGCACGGTCCAGCACGACGACCCGGTCGACGAGGTCGACCGCCGCGTCGAGGTTGTGCTCGACGAGCACGACCGCCCGCGTGCCGTCGGCCACGACCGCCCGCAGCGCGGCGTAGACCTCCTCGATGCCGGCGGGGTCGAGGTTCGCCGTCGGCTCGTCGAGCACGACGACGGGGGACCCGAGCGCCAGCGCGCACGCGATCGCCAGGCGCTGGCGGCCGCCGCCGGACAGCGCGTCCGGGGCGTCGGCGCGCCGGTCCCACAGGCGGACGGCGCGCAGGGCGTGCTTGGCCCGGTCCAGCACCTCGGGCGCCGGTACCCGCAGGTTCTCCGGCCCGAAGCACACCTCGTCGAGCACCGTGCCGGTGACGACCTGCGCGTCGGGGTCCTGGAAGACCATGGCGACGTGCTCGGACAGCCGCGCGACCGTCGTCGCCGTCGTCGCGGTCCCGTCGACCACGACGCGTCCCGTCAGCTCCGCCGGGACCGCGTGCGGCACGAGGCCGTCCAGGGCGAGCGCGAGCGTCGACTTGCCCGAGCCGCTCGGGCCGAGCAGCAGCACGACCTCGCCGGGCCGGACCTCGAACGTGACGCCGTCCGGCGTCCAGGCCGTGCGGCCCTCGTGCCGGATGCGGACGTCCTCGACGCGGACGCTCACGCGGTGGCGGCCGGTGCGGCGGCGGGGTCGGCCGGCGTCGTCGTGCGGCTCGTCGACGGGGCGGGGGAGGGCGCCGTCGCACCGGCGACCGCACGCCGGCGACGGTCCTCGGGCAGCTGCAGGCCGCGCATCGCGCCGGTCCGGGTGAGGCGCGCGGCGACGACCCGCGCGAGCCACGTGAACAGCAGCATCCCGCCGAGCAGCAGCGTCGGCAGCGCGACCTGCGCCCACACCTGGTAGCTGCCGATGTCGTAGTACGTCCACCACGTCCACGTGTAGAAGGCGGCACCGGCGAGGGGCGCGACGTAGAACACGGGCGCGCGCCACCAGCGGTAGCCGAGCAGGGCGAACGGCACCTCGAGCAGCACCGCCACGTACAGCCAGCCGTAGATCGTCGTGAAGCTGCCCGGCACGAACGGCGCGGCGGCGACCGCGGCGAGCATCGTCGTGAGGAACCCGACGCCGGGGCGGCGGAACGCGGCGAGCGCGATCATGCCCGGCAGCAGGTAGAAGCCCGCCGCCAGCCCCATGAGGAACGGCGCCGCGGTCGCCAGCGTGGTGAACAGGTAGAAGCTCGGGATGCCGACGAGGCCGCCGCCGACGCCGATGGCGGCGCAGGACAGCAGCAGGCGGGTGCTCCAGCGGGTCATGACGTGGCGTCCTCCGGTCGGGCGCCCCGGCGCGGTGACGGGGCCCGGGCAAGTGTGAGGTAAGGCTCACCTCAGCGTCAACGGTCCCGGGTGCCCGCATCCCTGGCGGCGGCCCGGCCGCTGCGGGAGGATCGGCACATGGCGCTCTCGCAGTCCGGACGCATCCCCCGCACGCCGACGCTGCCCACGGGCGAGCCCGTGGCGTCGTACCAGACGTACCTCGAGGCGCAGAAGGCCGTCGACGCGCTCGCCGACGCGTCCTTCCCGGTGCAGCACGTGACGATCGTCGGCACCGACCTGCGCATGGTCGAGCGCGTGATCCGCCGCCTGTCCTACCCGAGCGCGGCCCTCGGCGGGTTCGCGTCCGGCGCGTGGTTCGGCCTGTTCGTCGGCCTCCTGCTCACGCTCTTCTCGCCGCCCAACAGCGCGAGCGTGCTGCTGCCGGCCATCCTCTTCGGCGGCGCGTTCGGGCTGCTGTTCTCCGTCATCACGTACGCCATGACGCGCAACCGCCGCGACTTCGCGTCCGCGAGCCAGATCGTCGCGACGTCGTACGCCGTGCTGTGCCACGCGGAGCACGCGCACAAGGCGCGCGCGATCCTGCAGGAGGTCGGCGGCGTCGTCAGCGGCACGCCGGCCGTGCCGCCCGCACCGGTCGGGCCGCGCCCGTCGGACCCGGCCGCGTCCTACTCGCCGGCGGGTGCGCCCGCCGCGCCGCCGCAGACGCCGCCCCCGCCGGGCGGGCCGCAGCCCCCGCCGCAGGCCTGACCGTCGGGGCACGGTCCGGCCGTCGGCCGGGCGCGTCGGCCGGAAGGCCCCGCGGAGCGGCTCAGGCCCCGCGGGGCCGCTCACGCCCCGCGGAGCGACTCACGCCCCGCGGAGCGACGCCATCCACGCCTCGACCGCGTCGGGGTCGCGCGGCAGCGCGGCGCTGAGGTTCTCGTTGCCGTCGGCGGTGATGACGACGTCGTCCTCGATGCGCACGCCGATGCCGCGCAGCTCCTGCGGCACGAGCAGGTCGTCGGACTTGAAGTACAGGCCCGGCTCGATCGTGAACACCATGCCGGGCTCGAGCACGCCGTCGAGGTAGAGCTCGCCGCGCGCCTGCGCGCAGTCGTGCACGTCGAGCCCGAGGTGGTGGCTCGTGCCGTGCACCATCCAGCGGCGGTGGTGCTGGTTCTCGGGCAGCAGCGACTCCTCGGCGCTCACGGGCAGCAGCCCCCAGTCGGCGAGCCGGGCCGCGAGCACGCGCATCGCCGCGTCGTGCACGTCGCGGAACCGCGCGCCCGGGACGGCGGCCGCGAAGCCGGCGTCGGCCGCGTCCAGCACCGCCTGGTACACGCGCCGCTGCACGTCGGTGAACGTGCCGTCGACGGGCAGCGTGCGCGTCACGTCCGCCGTGTAGAGGGAGTCGGCCTCGACGCCGGCGTCGATGAGCACGAGCTGCCCGGCCTCGACGCGGCCGTCGTTGTCCGTCCAGTGCAGCGTCGTCGCGTGCTCGCCGGCCGCGGCGATCGTCGTGTAGCCGACGTCGTTGCCCTCCTGCCGGGCGTGGCCGATGAAGACGCCCTCGAGCACGCGCTCGCCGCGCCGGTGCTCGACCGCGCGCGGCAGCGCACGGACCATGTGGGCGAAGCCGTCGACCGTCGCGTCGACGGCCACGCGCATCTGCTCGACCTCGTACGCGTCCTTGACGAGCCGCAGCTCCGAGAGGGCCTCGGCGAGCCGCGCGTCGCGCTCGCCGGCCTCCTCCTGGCCGCGGATCTCCGCGACGACCGCCTCGACCGTCGCGTCGGCCTCGGGCACCACGAGCAGCTCGACGCCGCCGGCGCCGACGTCCTTGGCGAGCGCGTCGCGCAGGTCGTCGAGGTGCGCCGTGCGGATGCCCGTCGCCGTCGCGACCTCGTCGAGCGTGGGGCGCGCGCCGACCCAGAACTCGCCGTACCGGGAGTCGGAGAAGAACTCGGGGGTGTCGCGGCCGGCCAGCGGGTTCATGTGCAGCACCGCCCGGTGCGCCGAGCCGTCGTCGCCCGTGCCGTCCTCGACCGGGTGCAGCACGAGCACCGCGTCCGGCTCCTGCTCCTGCCCGAGCCCCGTGAGGTGCGCGAACGCCGCGTGCGGGCGGAAGCGGTGGTCCGTGTCGTTCGAGCGGACGCGGAACGTGCCGGCGGGCACGACGAGCCGGACGCCGGGGAAGAGCGCGGACAGGCGCGAGCGCCGTGCCGCCGTGAAGTCGGCCGCGGGCAGCCGCTCGGCGCGGCCCCCGGGGCGCTCGCCCCAGCCCGAGCTGATGAACTCGAGGAACCGCTCCGACTGCGGCCGGTGCGAGCGGTTCGCGTTGCGCTCCGCGAGCTCCTGCTCGTCCGCGGACGCCGGCACGGGCGTCTCGGGGGTGATCGTCTCGGGGGTCACGTCGTCGGCGTCCACGCGACCAGTCTGCACCGTGCACCGCACCTGCCGGGAGCGGGCGCGTGCGGCCGCGTCGGCGCCCGGCGCTACGGTGCCCCGGTGCGCATCGACCTCCACACGCACTCGTCCGCGTCCGACGGCACCGAGCGTCCCGCCGACGTCGTCGCGTCCGCCCGCGCCGCCGGGCTGGACGTCGTCGCCCTCACCGACCACGACACGACCGCCGGCTGGGACGAGGCGGCCGCCGCCGCGCGCACCCACGGGATCGGGCTCGTGCGGGGCACCGAGGTGTCGGCGCGCTGGCGCGGGATCAGCGTCCACCTGCTGTGCTACCTCCAGGACCCCGCCCACCCCGCGCTCGCGGACGAGCTCGCGCGGGCCCGCGAGTCGCGCGTGCACCGGGCCGAGCGCATCGTCGACCTGCTGGCCCGCGACGTCCCGATCACCTGGGCGGACGTGCTCGAGCAGGCGCGCGACGCCGTCGTCGTGGGGCGCCCCCACATCGCCGACGCCCTCGTCGCCCGCGGCGTCGTGCCCGACCGCGACGCCGCCTTCGCGCACCTGCTGGCGTCCGGCGGGCCGTACCACGTCGACCACTACGCGCCCGAGGCGCCCGACGCCGTCGCGGCGATCCGCGCGGCCGGCGGCGTGCCGGTGTTCGCGCACCCGGCGGCCGACGCGCGCGGGCGCGTCGTGCCGGAGCGGGTGTTCGACCAGCTCGCCGAGGCGGGCCTCGCGGGCGTCGAGGTGCACCACCGCGACCACACGCCCGCGCAGCGCGCGCGGCTCGCCGCGGTCGCCGCACGCCTCGGGCTGCTCGTCACCGGCTCGAGCGACTACCACGGGGCGGGGAAGGCCAACCGGCTGGGGGAGAATCTCACCGACCCGCAGGTGCTCGCCGCGATCGCGGCGCAGGGGACGACGGAGGTGGTGGCCGCGTGAGCGGCGTGCTCGACGTGCAGCTGTTCATCTCGGCGTTCGTGACGCTGTTCGTCATCATGGACCCGCCCGGGACCGTCCCGATCTTCCTCGCGCTCACCGGCTCCATGACGCGCCAGCAGCGGGCGCGCGCGGCGCGGCAGGCGATCCTCGTCGCGTTCGGCGTGATCGTCGGCTTCGCGCTGGTCGGGCAGTCGCTGCTCGACTACCTGCACGTCTCGGTGTCGGCGCTGCAGGCGGCCGGCGGCCTGCTCCTGCTGCTGGTGGCGATGGAGCTGCTCACCGGCAAGATGGACGGCTCGGGGTCCGACGTGGCCACGCAGGGCAACGTCGCCCTCGTGCCGCTGGGCACGCCGCTGCTCGCCGGGCCGGGGGCGATCGTCGCCACCATGGTGCTCGTGCAGCAGGCGAGCGAGCCGCCGCAGTGGACCGCGATCGCGCTCGCGGTGGTGCTCGTGCACGTGTGCCTGTGGCTGTCGATGCGGTTCGCCAACGCGATCCACCGGGTGCTCAAGGACTCCGGCACGATGCTCGTCAGCCGCATCGCCGGTCTGCTGCTCGCCGCGATCGCGGTGCAGCTGCTCGCCGACGCCGTGCTGGCCTTCGCCCGTCAGCTCTGACGCACGAACGGCCCGGTCGGGAGTC
>NZ_JBHUZW010000080.1:0-17681 GCF_042667215.1 Cellulomonas sp. NPDC057328
GCGGCGAACGCCTCCGCGTGGCGCTCCGCCGACGCCTCCCAGGTGAAGAGCCGCGCCCGGGCTCGGGCGGCGCCCGCAAGCGCGCGACGATGCCCGGGGTCCGAGAGCAGGGCCCGCAGGTGCCGCGCGATGTCCGGCGCGTCGGTGCCCGCGTACGCGACGGCGTCGCCGCCGACCTCGGTCAGCGAGAGCTCGCGGGAGGTGAGCACGGCCGCGCCGCACGCCATCGCCTCGAGCACAGGAAGCCCGAAGCCCTCGCCGAGGCTCGGGTACGCGACGACCTCGGCGCCGGCGAGGTACCCGGCGAGGTCCTCGTAGGGCAGGTAGCCGGGTCGCAGGACCGTGAGCCCGGAAGGCACAGCTGCGATCGCCGGGTCCACCCCGGTGTCCCAGCCGCGGCCACCGGCCAGCACGAGGGCCGGAGGGGCGTCGGTGCCCTCGACGGCGGACGACCAGGCCCGCACGAGGGCCGGGACGTTCTTCCGGGGCTCGAGCGTCCCGAGGAAGGCGACGTACCGGGAGTCACCGAGCCCGAGCGCGCGTCGCACGCGGGCCCGTTCCGCCTCCGGGACCGGGTGGAAGACCTCGGGGTCGACGCCGTGGAGCGCGACCACCACGCGGTCGCGGCGCGCGCCGGCGAACCGCACGAGCTCCTCCAGCGTCGCCCGGGAGGGCACGACGAGCCCTGCGGCCCGCCGCACGGCGAGCCGCGTGGCCGTGCGGAAGAAGACCGCCTTCAGCCGGGAGTGCAGGTGGGGGTGGCTGAAGAAGGTGGCGTCGTGCAGCGTGACGACGACGGGCACGGGGCCGAGCAGCGGCATCGTGTAGTGCGGGCTGAGCAGCACGTCCGCCCGCGCGCGAGCCACGAGCCGCGGCAGGCCGACCTGCTCCCAGCAGAGCCGGACGGGCCGGCGCGCGATGGCCGCGGGGGCGGCGAGGACCGTCGCACCGGGGGCCAGGGCGCGGACCTGCTCCGCGTCGCGCGGCTGCACCACCACCGTGAGCCGCACGTCCGCCCGCGCGGCCAGCGCGGGGATCAGTGCGTCGAGGTACCGACCCACCCCGCCGCGGTCCGCCGGGACGGCCGTCGCGTCGACCGCGACGTGCAGAGCTCGACCCGCACCGCTCGTGGACCCCGTCCCTGCCTGCGCTCGCACCACGTCAGCGTAGCGGCGCCCGGCGCGGCCCCCGACGGCCGTTTAGCATCACCCCGTGGCGACCCGACAGACCCCCGCGGCGGAGGCCCTGCGCGTGGCCCTGGTCGTCGAGCAGCTCTGGCAGCCGGTCCCCGGGGGCTCTGGGACGTACGTGCGGCGCCTCGTCGAGGCGCTCGCGGCCCGCCCGGACGTCGCGGCGACGGGCGTCGCCGCACGCCACGACGCCGACCCGACCGACGGGCGCCTGCCGGTTCCGGTGGTGGCCTCGCGCCTGCCCCGCACGGCGCTGTACGAGGCCTGGTCCCGCCTGGGTGCGCCGCGGGTCGAGGCGCTCGCAGGTCTGCTCGACGTGGTTCACGCCACGACGTGGGCGGTTCCGGCCACGGCCCGTCCCCTCGTCGTCACGGTCCACGACCTGGCGTTTCTCGACGACCCGACCCACTTCACGCGACGCGGCAACGCGTTCTTCCGCCGGGCCCTCGCCGCGGTCCGCGCGCGCGCCGCCGCCGTCGTCGTGCCGTCCCACGCGACCGCGGCGGACTGCCGCAGGCACGGCCTGCCGGCGGATCGGCTGCACGTCGTGCCGCACGGCGTGCAGGTCCCCGCGGTGGGGGCGGACGCCGTGGCGGCCCTGCGCGAGCGCTGGGGCCTGCGCCGCGACTACGTGCTGTGGTGCGGCACGCGCGAGCCGCGCAAGAACCTCGACCGCCTGGTCGAGGCCTTCACCCGGGTCGCGCCGCCCGACGTCGACCTCGTCCTCGTGGGGCCGACGGGCTGGGGCGACGTGCGTGCGGGCGAGGGCGGCGCGATCCGCGTCCTCGGCCGGCTCCCGGAGGCCGACCTCCACGCGGCGTACGCCGGTGCACGCGCGTTCGCGTTCCCGTCCGTCCGCGAGGGGTTCGGGCTGCCCGTCCTGGAGGCGATGGCCCACGGCGTGCCCGTGCTCACGTCCCGCGGCACGGCGTGCGCCGAGGTGGCGGGCGACACCGCCGTCCTCGTCGACCCCCTCAACGTGCCGGCGATCGCCCGAGGGCTCGAGGCGGTCCTGCACCCCGACGCGGCGGAGCTCGGCGCGCGGGGGCGCGCGCGAGCCGACGGGTTCACGTGGGACCAGGCCGCCGCGTCGACGCTGGCGGTGTACCGCTCAGCCGTCTGAGCCACCGCAGCGCGCGCCTCCGAGTCCGCGGCACGAACCCACCGAGACGACCCGCGGGACGAACCGGGACGCTCCGGGCCGCCTTGGGGTGTCACCTCCGGGGGGCCCGCGCTGGCCCGTTACCGTGCACCCGTGAGCACCCATCTCCGCACCGGTGGCGGCGTCGCGACGCTGGCCGTCGCCGTCCTCCTGAGCACGACGGCGTGCGCGGGCCTCGCGCCCGGGGGCGCCGCCCCGGCGACCCCGAGCACGACCTCGTCCGCCGACGCGACGCCGACGTCGAGCGCGAGCCCGGAGGCGACCGCACTCGCCCCCGAGCCGGACATGACCGCACCCGCCGGCGTCCCCGCACCCGACGCGCCTCCCACGACGTCCGGGCCGGTGGAGGTCGTCCCCACCTGGTCCGCGGTCGACGCGGCCACGGGCGACCTCCAGGTCTCCGCCTACGTGACGGTCGTCGAGGCGACCGGGTCGTGCACGCTCACAGTGACCGGACCGGAGGGGCGCACGGCGAGCGTTGGCGTCGAGGCGGAGGCCGACGCCAAGACCACGACGTGCGGTGTGATGTCGGTGCCCGCGTCGCAGCTCGCACGCGGCACGTGGTCGGGCACGGTCACCTACACGTCGCCCACGAGCGCCGGCTCGGCGACGGTCCCACCCGTGGACGTGCCGTGAGCGGCCGCGCGGCCCGGCTCCTCGCACGCGCCGTCCTGGTCCTGGGCACGCTCGTCGCGCTCGCCGCGGCCGGCGGGGGTGCGCCGCCCGCGCAGGCGGCCGACCTCAGCCGCTTCGACCCCGGCATGATCATCAGCGACCAGAACTTCTGGGACAGCGGCGTGATGACGACGGCCGAGGTGCAGGCGTTCCTCGACGCGCGAGGGACGGGCTGCCGACCGGGCCCCGACGGCACCCCGTGTCTGAAGGACGCACGCTTTGACACCGAGACCCGGGCGGCAGACACGCGCTGCACCGCGACGTACCCGGGGGCAGCGCAGGAGTCGGCCGCGCAGGTCATCACGAAGGTCGCCGCCGCCTGCGGCGTGAGTCCGCGCGTGCTGCTCGTCATGCTGCAGAAGGAGCAGGGGCTCGTGACGGCGTCGGGCGCCAACCTGACGCCCAGCCGGTACCGCGCCGCGATGGGCTACGGGTGCCCCGACACGGCGGCGTGCGACGCGCGCTACTACGGCTTCGTCAACCAGGTCTACCAGGCGTCCCGTCAGCTGCGGAACTACGCCTTGAACCCGAACGGGTACGCCCACCGTGCCGGCGTGGTCAACCAGGTCCGCTTCCACCCGAACGCCGCCTGCGGGAGCGCCCCGGTCCTCATCCGCAACCAGGCGACCGCCGGCCTGTACAACTACACGCCGTACCAGCCCAACCGTGCCGCGCTGGCTGCCGGGTACGGCACCGGTGACACGTGCTCGTCGTACGGCAACCGCAACTTCTTCAGCTACTACAGCGACTGGTTCGGGGACCCGGCGGGCCGCGCGCCGATCGGGTACGTCGACTCCTTCACGACGACGAGCCGCGGCTTCACCGTCTCCGGCTGGTCGCTCGACCCCGACTCGCGCGAGTCGAACCAGGTGCACGTGTACGTCGACGGAGTGGGCTACGCGACCGTGGCCGACCTGTCGCGGCCCGACGTCGACGCCGCGTACGGGATGGGCGACCGTCGCGGCTTCCGCCTCACGCTGGACGTCCCGCCGGGTCCGCACCGCGTGTGCACGTACGGCGTCAACATCGGGCCGGGCGACAGCACGCTGTTCGAGTGCCGCGACATCACGATCGTCGACGCAGTCCCGGTCGGCGCGGCGGCGATCGCCACTGGCATGGGCACGATCACGGTCTCGGGCTGGGCGCACGACCCCGACACCCCCGATCCGATCGCCGTCCACGTCTACGTGGGCGGGGTCGGTACCGCGGTCGTGGCCGACCGGACGTCGCCGCCCGGCACCGGCGTGCCGGGGGCGCACGGCTTCGCGCTCACGACCGCGGCACCCGAGGGCACGCACCGGGTGTGCGCGTACGCGATCAACACCTCGTTGGGTGCGCACACCACGCTGCGGTGCCAGGACGTCGCAGTCCGGACGCACGCAGCGCCCCCGGTGGGTGCGATCGACGAGATCACGGTGCGCGGCCGGACGCTCACCGTGGGCGGGTGGGCGCTCGACCCCGACACGTCCTCGCCCATCGGCGTGCACGTCTACGTCGACGGCGTCGGCGCGGCGGTCGTCGCGGATGCCCCGCGACCCGACGTGGGTGCCGCCTACGGCAGGAGTGGCCGGCACGGGTACGTCCACCAACGCGAGCTCGCGCCTGGCGTGCGCACGGTGTGCGTCTACGCGATCAACGACGGCGCGGGACCGAACACGACCCTCGGCTGCTCCTCCGTGACCGTCACCGCCGGCACCACGGCGCCGCGCGGTGCCATCGACGAGATCTCCGTGGACGGACGGACACTGACCGTGCGGGGCTGGGCGCTGGACCCGGACACGACCGCCTCCATCGGCGTGCACGTGTACGTCGACGGCGTAGGCACCGCCCTGGTGGCAGCGGCACCGCGCCCGGACGTCGCGGCCGCCTTCGGACGCCGCACGGATCACGGGTACACGCATCAGCGCACGCTCGCGCCCGGTGCGCACACCGTCTGCGTCTACGCGATCAACGACGGGCCCGGAGCCAACACGACCCTCGGGTGCGCGGGCGTGACGGTCTCGGCCGGCACGGCCGCACCGTTCGGCGCGGTGGACGAGATCTCCGTGTCCGGCCGGACCCTGACCGTGCGCGGGTGGGCCCTCGACCCCGACACGTCGGCCGCCATCGCCGTGCACGTGTACGTCGACGGCGTGGGGACATCCGTCCTGGCCGACCGGCACCGGGCGGACGTCCACGCGGCCTACCGGATGGGGCCGGATCACGGCTACATGCACCAGGCCGCCGTCACGGCGGGGCGTCGCACCGTCTGCGTGTACGCGATCAACGACGCCCCAGGGCCGAACACGACGCTCGGTTGCGCCACCGTCACCGTCGGCTGACGCGCGCGTGCCGCGGTCCGTCGGGGCCGCGGCGCGCGCCGCACGCGGCCGAGGGTCCAGGTGCCGGCGGCTAGACTCGGTGCCGTGCGTGTGCCTCCCGAACCCCGACTGCTGGTGGTCATCCCGGCCTTCAACGAGGAGGGGACGCTCCCCCAGGTCCTTGGCGAGGTCCACGACCACCTCCCCGGGGCGGACGTCGTCGTGGTGAACGACGGCTCGACCGATGCCACGGGGGACGTCGGTCGCCGCCACGGCGCGGTCGTCGTCGACCTTCCGGTCAACCTCGGCGTGGGCGGGGCGATGCGCGCCGGCTACAAGTACGCGCTGCGCGGGGGCTATGACTTCGCGGTGCAGATCGACGCGGACGGCCAGCACGACCCCGCGGAGGTCAAGCGCCTGCTGGAGACGCACCGCACCGAGAACGCCGACGTCGTGATCGGCGCCCGGTTCGCCGGCGCCGGCGCCTACAGCGCCCGCGGGCCGCGGCGCTGGGCGATGCGTGCCCTCTCCCTCGTGCTCAGCC
This sequence comes from Cellulomonas sp. NPDC057328, assembly GCF_042667215.1. Classification (NCBI taxonomy): domain Bacteria; kingdom Bacillati; phylum Actinomycetota; class Actinomycetes; order Micrococcales; family Cellulomonadaceae; genus Cellulomonas; species Cellulomonas sp. NPDC057328. The sequence goes on from NZ_JBHUZW010000080.1 coordinate 5,872, forward strand.
GCATCACGGGCACCAGACTCACGGACACGACCTCGGGGTTCAAGCTCAGCGGCCGTGACGCGATCCGGCTGTTCGCGGCGAACTACCCGGCCGAGTACCTCGGCGACACCGTGGAGTCGCTCGTCATCGCGTCCCGCGCGGGGCTCACCATCCGCCAGGTCGGCGTGACCATGCGTCCGCGCGCCGGTGGCGTGCCGTCGCACAACCCCGCCAAGGCCTTCATCTTCCTCATGCGCGCGCTGCTCGCGCTCGCGGTCGCCCTCTCCCGGCCGACAGCGCCGGTCGTGACCGCCCCCAGCACCTCGGAGGTCTCCCGGTGAGCGGGTACGCACTCTCCGTCGGCATCTGCGTCGTCCTCGCCGGCGCCTTCTTCTGGCTGCTGCGCAGCCGGCGGGTCCGCGAGAAGTACACGGCGATCTGGTTCGTCGTCGTCCTCGGGGTGTGCGTGGTCGGCGCCGTCCCTGGGCTCGTCTTCGGGCTCGCGTCCGCACTGGGTGTCGTGGCGCCGTCGAACCTGGTGTTCGCGCTCGCGATCGTCGTCCTGCTGATCGTGTGCATCCAGCTCAGCGTCGAGGTGTCGAACCTCGAGGAGGAGACCCGCACTATCGCGGAGGAGCTGGCCCTGCTGCGGGCTCAGATCGAGGCCCGTCCCGTCGCACCGACCGCGGACGACGGGGACGGCGCGACCGGTCGTCGCTGACACCGTGCCACCGGCCACCGTCGCGCCCGATCACGCGTGCGATGAGCTGCGCCGTCGAGCGCGCTGCGTGTGCGGTGACGGTGGCGGCTGTGCAGCCAGGTCGGCGACGCGTCAGCGCGCCGCACCCTCGGCGCGGGGACGGGTCACCGCCGGGGGGCGGTGAGACCCGGCCGGTGCCCCTCTCGACGGCCCCGTGCGCGTCCGGAGGTTCCTCGTACGACGAGATCTAGCGGCACGACGGCTGGCCGCGTCGCGGTGGGGCTGCCGACGGCTGGGTCCTGCGCACCCGGGGTGGCACCGACGACGACGTCGCAGTGCCACCCCGGACGGCACGTCAGGTGCGCGGCTGCATCCGCAGCACGCGCTTCGCTCGCTGCGCCGCCTTCGACGCGACCAGGGCGACGCCGCCGTCGGACAGGTAGTCACGAGCGAGCGCGAGGTCGCCGCGGACGCCGGTCCAGGGCGGGGGCTCGACCGCGACGCGCGTCTCGAGCGCCTCGGCCTGGTCGGGGTCGAGCAGGTCCGGAGCTCGCCGAGGAGACCGGCAGAAGTCGATCAGCGGCTGCAGCGCGGTGGACCAGCGGTAGTCCGGCGCAACGGTACGGACGTTGGCACTCAGGCGTGCGGCGAGCTCCGCGTCCGTGAGGATCGTGGTCAGAGCCTCCGCGAGGGCCTCGACGTCGCCCGCCGGGACGACGCGACCGAGGTCCCGGTCCTTGACCAGCGCCGCGAGCGAGTCACCGTCCGTGCAGACGATCGGCAGGGAGGCCCACAGGTAGTCGAGGATGCGCGTGCGGAAGGAGAACGCCGTCTCGACGTGGTCGAGGTGCGTGCTCACACCGATGTCGGACTCGAGCAGGAAGTTCTGCCGCTCGTCGTACGGCACCCACTCGTGGTTGAAGATGACGTGCGTGCCGAGCAGGCCGAGGCGCTCCGCGAGCGAGCGCGCCTGGACGGCCATCCGCATCTCCGGCACGGCCGGGTTCGGGTGCTTGACGCCCATGAAGAGAAGGCGGACCTCCGGCACGCGCTCCTTCATCCGGTCGATCGCGTGGATCAGCGTCAGCGGGTCGAACCAGTTGTAGATGCCACCGCCCCAGAGGATGACCTTGTCGTCCGGCCCGATCCCTGGGATGACCCCCTTGACCATGGGTCGCGTCGGCACCGGCTCGTCGTCGCCGACGCCGAACGGCACGACCGCGAGGAGCTTGCCCAGGGTCTCGTCCTCGTCGTACACGACGGGGTTCACGCGGCCCACGGCGGCCATCTGACCGAGCCAGAAGTCACGCTGCTTCTCCGACGCGCACATGAAGAAGTCCCCGCGCATGAGCTGCTCGTTCAGCACGGCGGTGGACGAGCGCACGACCGATCGTCGCGCCTTCTCCCCCAGGTCCCTCGCCTGCTCGAGCTGCTCGAGGTGGAACGGGTCGTAGATGTCGGCCACGACGACCTTGCGCGAGTCGCGCAGGACCGGGTGCTCGTGCATCAGGAAGCCCTGGAAGACGATGACGTCGGCCCACTTCTCCAGCCGGACGATGTCCCGCGCGTTGACGTGCTCGATGGGAAACGCCGAGCTCGTCAGCGTGCACTCACCGGTCGTGACGAGGCGGACGTCGTGCTCGCCCGACAGGGCGGAGGCGATCTGCCACGCCCGGATCGCGGGGCCGGCCATGCGCGTCGACAGCGTGTCCCCGGTCGCGACGAGGATCCGCCGACGGGCGACGAACGGCTCGCCGACGTCGAACGCGTCGACGACGGCACGGTAGGGCTCGACGAACCCCGGCTCCTGGATGTTCGGCACCAGGGCGTCCCCGAACAGCGGGAGGATCTCCGCGTCGGGACGGCGCCGCGCCCCCTGCACGCTCGCGCGCTTGGCGGCGAGGGCGGGCATCTCGCGTGCGAACTCGTCGAGCGCGTACGTCGACGCGAGCGTCGTCCGCGAGACGGTGGTGGACGGTCCCTCGTCCGGGTCGTGCCCGTGCGCCAGGTCGAGCGTCGTCGGGTCGTCCCCACCGAGCGCGACGCCGCGGCGGACGGCGAGCGCCATGGCACCGGGCAGGAAGCGTTGCAGGTTCCCGTCGTCGTAGTTCTTGTAGATCGTGTACAGCGCGTTGCGCTCCAGCAGGAACTTCTCGCGCCAGGAGCCGATCGACGACATCGAGGCGTGGTGCCGGTGGTAGGTCACGGACGCCGGCACGTACCGCACGCGGTAGCCGAGCACCCACAGCCGCCAGCCGAGGTCGACATCCTCGAAGAACATGAAGTAGTCCTCGTCGAACCCGCCGACCTTCTCGAATACCGCGGCGCGCATCACGAGGGACGAGCCCGTGCCGAACAGGACGTCGCGCTCCGCCTCCGGATCGTTGCCCGGCTCCTGCCCGACGCCGAGCTTGAACGCCTGCCCGTACCAGGACATGCCGGCACCGGCGAAGTCGATGGTGCGGCCCTCCCAGTCGAGGACCTTCGTGGCGACGGCCCCGACCTCGAGCGAGCGCTCGAGCACGGGCACGGCGGCCGTCAGGAAGCGACGGTCCGGACGCGCGTCGTTGTTGACGAACGCGACGTACTCACCGGTCGAGCGGGCCACTCCCAGGTTGCACCCGCCCGCGAACCCGAGGTTCGTCGGCGACTTCACGACCTTCGCGCGCGGGACCGCGGCGCGGATACGGGCCACGTCGTCGCCACGAGAGGCGTTGTCCACCACGACGAGCTCGAGCTGGTCCGCGGGCCAGTCGACGTCGTCGAACGACCGTAGGCACGTGATCGTGTCCTCGGCACCGTTGTAGTTGATGACGACGATCGAGACCGTCCCCGGCCGGCGTTCCGAACTCACGCGTCCTCCAACGACTCGTCCTGCTTCGATCCCCTGCGCGTGACGGCCCGCCACGCCTGCCGCGGAAGCGAGTCGCGCAGCTGGGCGACGTGGTCCTCCAGGACCACGATCCTGTCGCGCGCGGCCACGAGGTGCGCCTCCCGGTCGGCGACGACCGCACGCGTGGTGGCGAGCTCTTCCCGCAGGCGCGCCAGCTCCGCCTGCTGCGACGCGGCGACGCCCGCCGCACCCAGCCGCGACGCGAGCACGGCCCCGCCGATCGCCGCCAGCGTGCCCGCCGCGTCGGCCGACTGCGCGGGCGAGCGCAGGTCGTCCACGACCCGGGTGAGCTCCTCCAGGGACCGCGTCCTCGACGCCACCACCACGTGGCGGTAGGACGGGGCGGCGTTGTCCGACAACGACTGCCGCTCGTTGTAGAACCGGTTGACCGCATCGAGCTCGGGCATGCCCGATGCAAGCATCTCGTGGTGGAACATCATGCCGAGCAGCCACCGCGGCAGGTACCCGCTCGGCAGGACGCCCACGGCCCAGTCGTCGGCGGCGAGCGCCGCGACGGTCTCCTCGATGCGCGGCAGGCCGTTGTCGATGTGCTCCTGCAGCGTGCCGAACACCTCGCCGAAGCGGGCAGTGACGAACGCCTGGAGCGCCTGCTCGGCCAGCTCGACGCCCTCGGTGGCGTGCGGGGCGCTGAGGACGACGTAGTCGCGCGCGACCCGGTGGCACTCGGCCAGGAACGCCTCGCGGTACTGCGCGGGGATGTGCTCCAGCGTGTCGAGCGTGAGGACGATGTCGAAGGAAGCGTCGGCGAACGGGAGCTGCGCACCGTCGGCGACCACGAAGTTGCCCTCGTGGGTGCCGTACCTGTCGACCACGGCGACCTGGGCCCCGGGGAAGAACAGCTCGAGGAACCCCGGGCCGCCGCCCACGTCGAGCATCGTGCGACCGTGGCTGCCGCCGAGGGCGTCCACGACCCGTGCCGCCGTCGCGTAGCGCTGGTACTGGTCGAACGGCAGTCCGAGCGCCTCGTGCGAGCGCCAGATCGGCTGGTCCATCAGCGATCACCCTCCACTGTCCATCGGCCCCCCAGGCTGACGACCCCGAGCCGCTCCGACGGCGTACCGGGCATGACGTCGAAGCGCGCGGCGCGCGCCTGCTGGTCGAACGCGTGCGCGAGGGTTGCGTCGGCCACCCCGGTCGACACGTCGTACGTCCCCGGCAGCAGCATGAGCCGGTCGACCCGCAGGTCCACGCTGCCACGGCTGCCCGCGCGCACGTCGAGGCGCAGGCCCGCGTCCTTCGTGTTCGGCCCCGTCACGTGCTGGCCGGTGATCGTGTGCAGCCCGATACCCATGACGACGTCCTGGACGTCGGCCGTGGCGGACCAGTGCAGTCGCAGCGTGAACGGTTCGCCGGTCCGCACGGTGTGCTGGCCGTCGGCACCGAGCACCTCGACCCCGTCGACGCGCACCTCGCCGGAGCCGTGGCGCACGCCGCCGTCAGCAGTGTGCTCCGTGTCGCGCTCGCCGTGCGAGCTCTCGACGTAGTCGTCGACGACCTCGTGCGGCTTGCCGACAGCCTGGAGGCGACCGTGGTCGAGCCAGGCGACCTCGTCGCACATGTCCCGCATCGTGCCGAGCGCGTGGCTGACGACGACGATGGTGCGGCCCTGGTCCCTGAAGTCCTTGAACTTCTCCATGCACTTGCGCTGGAACTCCTCATCACCGACGGCCAGCACCTCGTCGACCATGAGGATGTCCGGCTCGACGTTGATCGCGACCGAGAAGCCGAGCCGCACGTACATGCCGGACGAGTAGTTCTTGACCGGGGTGTCGATGAACTTCTCAAGGCCCGCGAAGCCGACGATGTCGTCGAAGCGCGCGTCGATCTCGCTCTTGCGCAGGCCGAGGATGGAACCGTTGAGGTAGACGTTGTCGCGGCCGGACAGCTCCGGGTGGAAGCCCGCGCCGAGCTCGAGCAGCGCGCTGACCTTGCCGGTGACGGCGATCCGGCCGCGGTCCGGTACGAGGATCTTCGCCAGGCACTTGAGCATCGTGGACTTGCCGGAGCCGTTGTGGCCGACGAGACCGAACGTGGTGCCCTGGGGGATGTCGAAGGAGACGTCCTGGAGCGCCCAGAACTCGTCGAACTTGGCGCGACGCCCGCGCATCAGCGCGATCTTCAGCGACTGGTTGCGCTCGTGGTAGACGCGAAAGCGCTTGGAGACGCCCTCCGCCCGGATGACCTTGGTCACAGCTCCTCCGCAAGTCGACCCTCGAGCCGGGCGAACACCCGGTTGCCCAGCCACAGCAGCACGGCGGTGACTGCGAGGCAGTAGCCGAGAGACACCCAGCTGGGCACGGTCCCCGAGTAGAGCATGTCGCGGACCGCCTCGACGAAGCCGACCATCGGGTTGACGGAGTAGATCTGCTCGAGCGGCAACCGCGAGGCCCAGCCGTCCCCGTCCTGGACGCCCTGGATGAGCGTGAGCGGGTAGATGATCGGAGTCGTGTAGAACCACACCTGCATGAACAGGCTGACGAAGTGCGCGACGTCGCGGAAGTAGACGTTGACCACGGAGAGCATCAGGCCGAGGCCCAACGAGAAGAAGGCGACGAGCACCATCACCACGAGCAGGAGCGGGAGCCACGGCAGCACGTTGACGCCGAACGCGAGGAAGATCACCGCGAGCACGGCCATCTCGATCGCGTACGTCACGAAGCCGGCCATGACCGTCGAGATGACGAGCAACCGTCGCGGGAAGTACGTCTTCTTGATGAGGTTGCCGTTGCCGACGAGCGCGCCCTGCCCGCCCTGCACCGCACCGGCCATGAAGTTCCACGTGAGCAGCCCGCAGAGCAGGAACAAGGGGTAGCTGTGCAGCCCCCCGGCGCCGACCGGCGGCTCGACGCGCATGATGGTCGAGAACACTGCCGTGAAGATGACCGTCGTGGCGAGCGGGTTGATCAAGGACCAGAGCCAACCGAGCGCCGTGCCCTTGTACTTGCTGCGCAGCTCGCGCCGCACCAGATTCAGGAGGAGCTCGCGGGATCCGACGACCTCGCGCGTGTCCGACAGGATGCCCAACGACCGACTTCCGTTCCCGAGGTGGCGCCTACCGGGCGTATGCCCAGGCGGTGAACGAGGATACACGGCGCATGTCACCCACCCGCGCGTGCCCAGGAGGCCCCGCCGGCACTGCCGGTCGGCGCGGGCGCGCGTGAGAGCATCACCGCGTGCGCATCACCCTGGACGGGACCCCGCTGCTCGGCCGCCGGACGGGCATCGGGACGTACGTCGCCCGCCTCGTCGACGCGCTGCCCGAGGCGGTCGCCCGCCGCGGGCTCGACGCGCGCGTCGACGTGACCACGTGGAGCCTGCGCGGTGGCCGCGTCGAGGGCCTGCCGCCCACCGTGCGCCAGACCGGTCCCCGCGTGCCGGCACGTGCGCTCCGCGCGGCGTGGCAGCGGGTTGACGCCCCCGCCGTCGAGCTGCTCGTGGGCCGGACCGACGTGGTGCACGGCACCAACTTCGTCTCGCCGCCCACCGTCCGGGCGCGCGAGGTCGTCACCGTGCACGACCTCGCGTACGTCCACCTGCCGGCGACCGTGAGCGCCGACTCCGCGCGCTACCGCGTGCTCGTGCCACGAGCCCTACGCCGCGGCGCGCACGTGCTCGTGCCGTCGGGCGCCACCGGGCGTGCCGTGCGGGAGCACTACGGCCTCGGCGCCGACCGCGTCAGCGTGACTCCGCTCGGCGTCGACGCGTCGTGGTCCTCGGCCGTCGCGGCGCCGGCCGAGGTGCGGGACGCGATGGGCGTCGGTGACGACTACCTGCTGTTCGTCGGGTCGCTGGAGCCCCGCAAGAACCTGCCGCGCCTGCTGCGGGCCCACGCGGCGCTGCGCGCGCAGGACCCCGGGACGCCGGTCCTGGTGCTGGCGGGGCCCGCGGGGCGCGACCTCCACGTGCGGGAGCAAGCGGGCGTGGTGCGCACCGGCTGGCTCGACGACGACACGCTGCGCGGGCTCGTCGCCGGCGCGCGGGCCGTGCTCCTCCCCTCGCTGGACGAGGGCTTCGGCCTGCCGGTGCTCGAGGCGATGGCCGCCGGGCGGCCGGTGCTCGCGGGGGACGTCCCCGCTCTGCGCGAGGTCGGCGGGCGGCACGCGACGTACGCCGCACCGACCGACGTCGACGCGCTCGCGGACGGGCTCGACCGCGTGCTGCGGACCCCGGACGACGCGGCGGCACGCGCGTCGCGGCAGGCGTGGGCGGCCGGCTTCACGTGGGCCCGCACCGCCGACACCACGCTCGACGCGTACGTCCGGGCGGCCGCGTGAGCTCCGCCGACGTGGGTCCCGCGCCCGACGTCACCGTCGTCACGGTCACCTACGACGCCGCGGAGCTCGTGCTGCGCTGCCTCGACAGCCTGCGCGCGCAGGAGCTGGGCGGGCTGCGCGCCGAGGTGGTCGTGGTCGACAACTCGTCGCGGGACGGCACGGCGGACCTGGTGGCGCGCGAGCGGCCGGACGTCGTCCTGGTCCGCTCCGGCACGAACCTCGGCTTCGCCGGCGGCAACAACGTGGCGCTGCGGCACGTGCGCTCGCGCTTCGTGGTGCTCCTCAACAACGACGCCGTCGCGGAGCCGGATGCGGTCCGCCGCCTCGTCGAGGCGATGGACGCCGCACCGGCGGACGTCGCGGCCATGGCGGCGACCGTGCTCCTCGCCGACCGGTTCAGAGCGGCCGCGCCGGACGACCGGGACGTCGTGGCGGGCCCGGACGGACGCTGGGTCCGTGACCCCGAGGGCGACGTGCGGCTCGTCAACTCCTCGGGCAACGAGCTGCGCACCGACGGGTACGGCCAGGACCGCGGCTGGCTCGCGGACGCGGCCCGGCACGCACCGCCGCGGGAGGTGTTCGGGTTCAGCGGCGCCGCGGCGGTCCTGCGCACGTCGGCGCTGCGCGAGGTCGGCCTCTTCGACGAGCGGTTCTTCATGTACTACGAGGACACCGACCTGTCGTGGCGGCTGCGGCTCGCCGGGTACCGCATCGAGCACTGCGCCGACGTCGTCGTGCACCACGTGCATGCCGCGTCGTCGACCGAGGGCAGCCCGTTCTTCCGCTTCCACGACACGCGCAACCGCCTCGCAACGCTGACGAAGAACGCGGGAGCGCCGTTGGCGCTGCGGGTCATCGGCCGTGAGGTGCTCACGACGGGATCCCTCGCCGTGCGCCGACGCCGCTGGGACCTTGCCGGACCGCGGGCCCGCGCGCTCGTGTCTTGGGCGGCGATGCTCCCCCACCTGCTCACGGAGCGTCGACGCATCGGCCGCACCGCGCGCACGCCGCGCCGAGTGGTCGAGCGACTGCTCGTCCCCGCGACCGCCGGGTTCGGGTACCGCGCGTAGGTCGCGCTAGGCTCGCCCGGTCGCGTTTGACCTCGAGGAGAACTGTCGCCATGCGCATGCTCGTCACCGGCGGGGCCGGATTCATCGGCTCCAACTTCGTCCACCAGACCGTGCGCGAGCGCCCCGACGTGCACGTCACCGTGCTCGACGCGCTGACGTACGCGGGCGACGAGCGCAGCCTCGACCCCGTCGACGGCAAGGTCGTCCTCGCCAAGGGCGACATCGCCGACCCCGACGTTGTGGACAGCCTCGTCAAGGACGTCGACCTCGTCGTGCACTTCGCCGCCGAGTCGCACAACGACAACTCGCTGCACGACCCGTGGCCGTTCGTGCGCACCAACGTCATCGGCACGTACCAGCTCCTCGAGGCGGTCCGCCGTCACGACGTGCGCTTCCACCACATCTCGACGGACGAGGTCTACGGCGACCTCGAGCTCGACGACCCGGCGAAGTTCACGCCGGACACGCCGTACAACCCCTCGAGCCCGTACTCGTCGACCAAGGCGTCGTCGGACCTGCTGGTCCGCGCGTGGGCGCGCAGCTTCGGCGTGCGCGCGACGATCTCGAACTGCTCGAACAACTACGGGCCGTTCCAGCACGTGGAGAAGTTCATCCCGCGGCAGATCACCAACGTCATCGACGGCGTCCGGCCCAAGCTCTACGGCACGGGCGAGAACGTCCGGGACTGGATCCACGTCGAGGACCACAACAGCGCGGTCTGGTCGATCATCGAGAAGGGCCGCCTCGGCGAGACCTACCTCATCGGCGCCGACGGCGAGAAGGACAACAAGACCGTCATCGAGCTCATCCTCGAGCTCATGGGCCAGCCGTCCGACGCCTACGACCACGTCAACGACCGGCCGGGCCACGACCTGCGCTACGCGATCGACGCGACGAAGCTGCGCACCGAGCTCGGCTGGGAGCCGCGGTACACGACGTTCCGCGACGGCCTGGCGGCGACCATCGACTGGTACCGCGCGCACGAGTCGTGGTGGCGGCCGCAGAAGGACGCCACCGAGGCGAAGTACGCCGTCCTCGGCCGCTGACCGGGTCGGCGACGAGCCGGACGACCAGCCGCACCCCGCTCTCGGGCGGGCGCACCGGGGCATCTGCACAGATCATTCACGGCGCCCCTGCCCCGGCTCCCCCGCTCGACGCGGGCGCGCTCCTACCATCTGACACGTGACCACCCGCCACGCCGCTCCTCGACGCCGTCGTGCGCCCCGGCACGCCCGCGACCTCCGCTCGCACGGGGTGCTCCGCGGTGTCGCGCTGGCGGTGACGACCGTGCTCGTCTTCGGCGCCGCCGGCGGCGTGGCGGTGGCCGCGCGGCTGAACGGCAACGTCGACACGGTGAGCCTCGACGGCCTGGTGGCGGAAGCCCCCACCCCGACCGGGCCGCCCGACCCCACGGACGCGCGCGCCGGCGAGGCGGTCAACGTCCTGATCCTCGGGTCGGACCAGCGCGACGGCGAGAACGAGGCCATCGGCGGAGCGGTCGAGGGCATGCGGTCGGACACGACGATTCTCATGCACGTCTCCGCGGACCGCACCCGCGTCGAGCTCGTGTCCATCCCGCGTGACTCCCTCGTTGACATCCCCGCGTGCACCATGTCGGACGGGCGGACGACGAAGGCGCGCAAGGGCATGTTCAACGACGCCTTCGCGATCGGCTACGACAACGGCAACGACATCGCGTCGGCCGCGGCCTGCACCTGGAGCACGGTCGTGGAGAACACGGGCGTGCCGCTGACGCACTTCGTGGTGATCGACTTCGCCGGGTTCCAGAACATGATCAACGCCGTCGGCGGCGTCGAGACGTGCATCGAGAACGACATCAAGGACCGGTACACCGGCCTCGACATCACCGCGGGCCTGCACCGCCTCGACGGGGTCACCGCCCTGCAGTACGCGCGCGCTCGGCACGGCACCGGCCTCGACGGCTCCGACATCATGCGCGCCGGCCGGCAGCAGCGGCTCATCGCGGACCTCGCCGACGAGGTGCTGTCGAAGAACGTGCTCACGGACGCCCCGCAGCTGCTGCAGTTCCTCAGCGCCGCGACGCAGTCCCTCACGACCGACGTGACGATGGGCGACCTCACGGGTCTCGCCTTCAGCCTGCGCAGCATCGACCGCGCCAACATCGTGCTGACGACGGTGCCGTGGGCACCGGCGCGGACCGACCCGAACCGCGTGGAGTGGACGTCGGCGGCCGACGAGCTGTGGGCGAACATCGCCTCCGACGTGCCGATGCTCGGCGCGCCGACGCCCGAGCCGACGCCGACGACCGCACCGCCCCAGGCCGGTGGCCCCGCCGACCCGGCCGCGCCCGTGGACCCCGCCGACCCCGGTGCGGGTGACGCGCCGGTCGCCGAGCCCACCCCGACGCCGACGAAGACGCCGGGCCGCGAGGCCTTCACCGCGGCCGACGTCACGTCGAGCTGCTGAGGCGCCGTGGCACCCCGCGACCGGTCGGACGAGACCCCGCCGCCGAGCTTCAGCCCGTCGGGCGGCCGCGCTCGGCCGGAGGCGTCGGACGCACGCGTGGTCGGCGCGGACGGCGCGCCGCGCCGCGCCGGCTCACCGCGGCGCCCGCCCGCCCCGCGGCGACCCGGTGGGACCGAGCGATCGGGCGGAGCCGAGCGACCCGGCGGGGCCGAGCGTCCCGCGGCGGCCGAGCGTCCCGCCGCACCGCGGCCCGCCGCCCCCGCACGCACACCCCGGACCGCGACCGCCCGTCCGGCCGCCCCCGCGGGCGGTGCCGCCCGGACGCCGCAGCGTCCCGCACGGCGCCCGGCCGACGACGCCGGTCCGACGCCCGCCGGCGGCACGCCCGCGTCGTTCGCGCCGGCCGGCCGGCCACGTCCGGACGG